>JBDRMQ010000014.1:0-10558 GCA_043811955.1 bacterium
TAAACTTGAAGCTGGCCTGAGACACATTTTATCAGCCGCTGATTCATATGTGCGCGAGTTTGGCGATACCTCAGAAAAACACCTTATCTTTGTCTCGCCTGAAGATTTTCAAAAAGCCATTGATAAATTAGCGCTCAGCACTAAAGAAAATATTGTCCGGCTGATTGTCGGCCGCAACACCCTTTTTGGCGAAGCTGTCCCCGTGCGCTTTGACATTAGCGAAAATAAACTTGTTTATAAAAAAAACGAAGAGATCGCCCTCTTAAGGATTGATGGCGCTCTCCCTATCCCCAAAATCGAACAAGAAGTAAAACGGCTTTTAGCGATCAGCAAGCAAACCGCCAGAGCAGCTGGTGTTTTACCTGACACAGAGGGAACGATCGGCACTGTTTCTTACGCTGAGATCTACGCCCTGGCTAAAAAGATCAAAAAATACGACAAGGTTATAGAGCTAAAAACCATTGCCAACCAAGATATTTATTCACTCGGCCCCCTTACCGTAGAGTTTAAGGTCTATTATTTATGATCTTAGCCATTGATCCAGGGAAAAACAAATGCGGGCTCGCTGCCTTTGATCAAGCTGGCAACTTGCTTAAAAGAGAGATTGTTCCCAGAAATCAAATCATGGCCGAAATACAAAAATATAGCCCGAAAAAAATAATAATTGGTCAAAGCGCCAATGGTTATCAGCTGGAAAAAGAACTCAAGGGGAAAAATTACCAAGTTGTTCTTGTGGACGAGAAAAATTCCAGCCTAGAAGCCAGAAAGCTTTACTGGCAAGATCATCCGCCTCAAGGCCTCTGGAACCTAATTCCCAGGGCCCTTCAAATCACCCCAGTCCTAATCGATGATTACGCTGCCGTAATTTTAGGGGAGCGGTATCTCAAAAATTAAAGTCTCTCGGTGATTGACCCTAGTTTTCTCAAGGACCCTGCCCAACGGGTCAATCACAGCTGATATGCCGGTATTGCCTACCTGGATAAAATAGCTGTGGTTTTCAATCGCGCGGAAAACGCCGCAATTTAGATGGAAATAAAGGGCGGAAGAATCATTAAACCAGGCATCGTTTGTTACCAAAAGAATAAAATCAGAATCAGCTTTGACCCGCTCCTTAATTAAGTTAGGAAAAACAGACTCAAAGCAGATCGCGGCCGCGATATTAAACCGGCCAACCTTCAATCCCCTTGGCTGACCAGGCGCAAACTCTGCTTCATAATATCCCACCCTTTTTAAGATCGGATAAAGAATTGTTTTAAACGGCAAATATTCTCCAAAAGGAACGAGTTGGCATTTATCATAACGTCCCAAAACCTCACCTTGCGGAGAAATGGCTACAATTGAATTATAAGATTTATCTTTTTCAAGATGGGGTGTACCAAAAACCAACCAGGCCTGGGCTTCTCTGGCCAGGGCTTTAAGTTGAGGCAAAAGGCGCTGATTTTGGAGCATATACGTAAAAACAGCTGTCTCTGGCCAAACAATAATATCGGGCCGCTCGCTAAAAGCTTTTCTCGTCATCCCCTGATAAATCGCAAAGGTCTCATTAACCCGTCCTGGATCAAGCTTTACTTTTTGGTCAAGGTTGGGCTGGATCAAGGCCAACTTCACAGAATGACTGGCAACCTGCTTAGTCTGCAAACTAAACAAGCCAAAAATAATAGCAACAACAAGAATAATAAGCGTCGGGAAACCGAAGCGTTTAGCTTCAGGTTTCCTGATATTAGCCAAACAAGCATTCACCAACACGACTAAAAAGCTAACCCCATACACAGACGTGAAGCTGGCAATTTGAACCAACGCTAAGAAAGGGACCATTGAGTAGCCAACCCCACCACCAGTTATCCCAAAGGGTCCTTGCGCCCTTAAAAATTCAATCGCCACCCAAAGCAGGGCAATTAGAAAAGGATTGTTTTTAACCTTGGAAAAACCAAAAGCAAAAACCATTACAAAAAGAGCTTGGAAAAGACTTAAAAACAGCCAGGCCAGAACGCTCCAACCGGCGACAAACCGCTGCAAGGTCAAAAGCCAGGATAAATGAATTAAAAAGAAAACAAAACCAAAAACAAAACCCGCCCCCACCCTCTCCCGCCAGCCGCGAGCCTGACTTAAAGCAATAAAAAGCGGCACCAAGGCAAAAAAGGCTAAAAAAAACAGATTAAATTTTGGAAAAGCCAAAGCCAAAACAACAGCGGAAACAACCGCAAGGACAAGGTTCATTGTATTTCTACCTGAAGACTTAAGATATCAAGACCAGGGTCAAGGTCACTGTCTGTACTATCTGTTACTTTTGCGATTGAGCCCTGAATGCTGGAAATATAATTATCTATTGACGGCAAATGATCTGCCGGGATTGTCTGCTCAGCCGCTGGCCAAGGGACAGCGACAAAATCAAAGTAGATCTGGTCAGGCACAGACCCAAAAATCCTGCTTAGCTGGCAGGTAAAATTCAGGGTTGTAGTAGCCTCATCTAAATTAGCGATCACCTCTCTGGTGGCCACTGTACTTGAAGAAAAAGGCCCTTTAACCAAAGTATACCCGCCTGAGTCAATTACAAAATAGCTTGACCAGGTCGAAAAGAAAGCTGAGTAATACGCTTCAGCTGTCCCCACAATTGGGGTCAGGCCTGGCTCGATAAATTCCGGTGTAGCCTCAATAATATCTGGTCGCGGCAGCGGCACTTTGTAACTTGAAGAATTCGATAAGACCAGAAAGTAGCGGTTATTTGCCACGTCAACCGCCCCTCTTAATGTCGCGGCAACTGTTATCTGCTCACCATAGGGAACAATAGAGGTTACAGTCTTAGCACAACCAACGCCGCCTGCGGCGGTGATGACCAATAAACAAATAACAAATGTCAAATGAAGGTATTTCATTAGTATCTCTCAATCGCTCCTTCTTGCTTTATGCCAGTAACTTCCTTCTCTAATTTATCAAAAGATTCTATGTAAAACCCGCGGCCAGACGACATGCCAATTGGGTCATCGGGCATTGCCTTCATGCTAAAGGTAAAGCTAAATTCTCGGCGATAATCAGAATAAGTATATTTCATCTCCCAACAATGTAAATCTTTGACAATCATTATATCACGCAGCTTAAATTCCTGGCTGGCTGCCTCAAAAACCTGGCCAAGGCGCAAATGCCATTGGTTAATTTGCCCTTGCAAAAAAAACAGATCATGGACCAGGGTCCCTGATTTTAGCTGGCCGGTATTAAGGTCTGAAATAGTTGAAAAGCTTGTGGTATAAAAAGAGACTGGGATTAAGGTCAAACTGTTGACCAAATCCTTATAACGTCGGTTCTCAATATCCCACCCAGAGTTTAAGTTCCAGTTCATGAACGAGCTGGGCCGGACCAGCAAGCTGCCCAAAACATCAAACCATTTATGGGTCTGCCAGTTATGGCCGCCAGTTAAGTTAAAATTAACATTGCTTTTATAATATAAAGTTAAGTTTTGCCGCACATTATGATAATGGGTCCCCAGCTTATCAAATAAAAACGGGCTGTTTCCATCGGTATTCCCTTTTGTATAATTAATGTTATTACGAAAAAAACCGCCGAGATTGGTATTGAGGCTCATTTTTTCACGATAAGAGTAAAGCTGGTCACCTGGGGCGTAAAGATACTGGTCTACCCCCGCCCCCAGGACCGCCACTGTCCCCAAACCCAGCGGGACACTGCGACCCAGATCAAGTGAGCTACTCAACCGCTCTGACGTATAGTTCCTATTACTGCCCAAGGCCGAAACATAGCGCACCTCATGATATTTACCATAACCAAACTTTGAAGTTAAATTAAACCCGCTAAGGTTAAGGCTGTTGGGAGAGATTTCAATCTCTGGTAATTTTTCAAAGTATTGATGGTTGTTGTCGGCGACGTAAGTATTACGGTCCAGATCAATATATTTATTAGCTGTAACACGCCAAGAAAAGGTTTTTTCCCGGCCAGTCAAATCAACCATTGGCTCAAGCAGCTCATCCGCCGACTGACCAGCCTGGGCTAAATTACTCCGATAGTTTATTCTAGTTGAAAGCATAATATTATCAGCCCAAACTGGTTGACTATGACTAAGATTGGCAGAACTGCGGATCCACTTAGGATCATTTTCAAGGAATGAATAGTCATAAGAAATATTAGTTGAGGTCTTTTCAAAAGCTTTGTTTAGCTTCACATTGTATCTTTCAACCGAGCCAATGCGATCGTCTGCAACATCAAATTTTAAGTTCCACCGGCCTTGATCATTATAGCCCAGGTCAAAACCAAGGGTTGTCAGGTCTTTGCGGCCTGAAGGGATCAAATAAGTTGTAGTGTAGGAGTGATCAAGCTTTAAAGTAGTAGCTGAATTAATTTGCTTAGTATGATTGATCCGGCTGACCCAATCGGTTATCCCGGTATCATTTTCTTTAATATGATACAAATAAAGTAGTCCAGACCCCAGGGTCAGCAATTTATAAGGGGTCTTTGTCCCTAGCCCAAACCCTTTTTTCTCCATTAAATCAAGATAGAGCACCCCGTAAGGATAGCCCCAGCTTGATTTTATATAATCACCCTCAACCTCATTATGTCCAAATTGCCAGTTGCGGCGCTGCTGCTCATGAAGGTCATAATACATGATCGGCATCCAAAGGGCGGGAAAACTCGCGATAAAAAGGGTCACATTATAGCCAATAATCTTGTCCCCTGGATAAAACTCAACTTTATCAGCGACTAAGTCAAAATGCTCATCCTCCCTATAATCACAGGTGGTCAAGCGACCCTTTGACCCAAGCATCTTGTTTTTTAAATCTTTGATCTCGCCGGCCGAAAGATACAAATCTCCCTGCACTTTTTCCTGTGGGGTAACCCTGGAAGAAAAACCCTTAAAAGTTGACAGGTCTTGGTTAGCGTCATAAACAATCCGCTCTGAAAAGGCCTGGTAACTCTTGGTCTCCATCCGCACATTCCCTTCAGCAGTAGCAATATTAGTTTCAGGGTCCATCAACAAGGTGTCTGCGAATATTTTGACGTTATTTATTTCAACCTCAACTGAGCCGGTTGCTCGAATAAACCTTGTTCCCTGGAGATAAGTCAACGTATCGGCTTTTAGATCGACGGGGATATCTTGCGCGTTAGCCATAGGGGATAGAAGCAATAAAACAAGACAAACAAAAGTTGCGACTCCCCCAAGTCGCACTTTGAAACCGAGAATTTTATTCTCATAATTCATTTGTCATTCACTCTGGAACTCGATATCTTAATCTTGCTAAAGCCAATTCAGCTAGAACATCATGCCGGCCAATCTGCGCATAAAGCGCCAGTGCCTTTTGGGTCTCTTTTTTGCATGAATAAATATCCCCTAAATTAATCTGGGCCGCGGCTAATTCTGGATCAAGCTGCGAAACTTGCTCCAGTGTTTTTCTCGCTTTTTCAATCTCTCCCAGTAATAAATAAACTACCCCAAGATTGTTATGAAAAATCACTGAATTAGGCTCAAGATTGACAGCTTCGGCAAATTTTTGCCTGGCTTCCGCAAAGCGCCCCTCATGGACAAAACAGACCCCAAAATTATTCAAGGCAGAGGCCGATGAAGAATCTAGCTGCACCGCCAATTGAAACTCTTCCCAAGCAGCCTTGATCATCCCTTTTAAATAATAATCAAAACCAGCCACATTATGATTATGGCCAAAAGGCATACTCATCTCACCGGGCCTCCCCCGCCCAGCTTTTGATCCCCGCCCCCAAACCGCTATTACTTCACGCGCCGCCGGCAAAGCAAAGACCAAGAGCAAGGATTTGGTCTTTAGGCTTTTAAGATTGGTCGCTTTAAGATAGCGCATCTTTTTCTTTAAATTAGCAAAATCCATCTGTTCACGAATAACTGACTCATAAATTTCCAAAGATTCATGGATCAATCCTTGCGCTTCATAAGCAGAACCCAAATTAGCCTTGGCAGAGCGAAGAAACTCCCCATTGTCTGCCGGCGCCAGCTCAATCGCTTTTTTAAATTGGGCCTCAGCCTGCTCAAACCTCCCCTGCCCGCGGCTCAAACAACCTAAAAAATTATAAGCCAAGTGCCCCCTAACCTGGTCCTTGATAACCATTTGCAGCTCTCGGGTCGCCTCATCACTCAAACCTTTTTGCATATAAAGTTTAGCCAGATCAAGGCGCAGCGACATTTTCCACTCATCTTCTGCCAGCCGTTGGCGTATTTTTTCAATCTCATTTTCCAGCTCTCTCTCTTTGACTGCTCGATAACGCTCCTGAACAAAAGTATTGTACGGGTCCAGGGTTAAAGCAGTTTTTAAGACTTTAATTGATTTGCGGCAAAGTTTAAGCTGGTTATAAGCCTCACCAAGAAGAAGATACGCCTCGGTAAATTTATTATCAAGGGCCAAAATCCCCTCTGCCTCAACCACTGCCCGCTGCACATCATCTTTAATTAAATAAGCCCGGCCCAAAACCAATCTGGCTAAAAGAATTTCTGGTTGGGCCTTAATAATTTCACGGCACTTTCTGATAACTGATTCAGCCACGGTTGGATCGATCCGCAGCATCATTTCAAATTCAGCCAAAGCTTCTTTGACCTGATTCTTGTAGAGAAAAGCTTCCGCCAGATATGTCCTGGCTAAAATTTGTTCCGGACAAAAGCTCAAAACATCTTGATAGCCAGCCATCGCCTCTGTTAAAAATTCTGGCCTCGCCTTAGCCAGGGCGTAATAGCTCTCAATTGCTTCACTAAAACTCCCCTCACGCCGCAGGGCGTCAGCCAAGGTAAGGCTTGTTCCCGGATGATCAGGGTAACTCTTTAAAATTGCCCGCAGCTTATGAATAACCTCGGCCAGCTTGGCCGGCTCAAGACGAATAATTTCGGCCAGCTTGGTCGCTGCCAGGTCAGGATTAAGTGAGCGCATATAAATATCAGCCAAGATTTCCCTAATAGAAATACTCCCCTCAACCTTGGCCAAAAGCTCTTCCAGGCGCTGAATAACTTCTCGGCTAACCTCTGGATCATCAGAAAACATCGCCTGGTAGCTGATGGCTGCTTTGTTATATTCTTGCCGCCTTGAGTAGAGCTCAGCCAGCACCCTTAAAATATGTTTTTCACCAGGCCGATGGGTTAAAACTTCTTCATAAAACTTGATCGCCTCATCAACACGCCCCTTTTCCAAGTAGGCACCAGCTAAGATCTCGGCCAGAGAAACATCTTTAATCCCTTGCTTAAGCGAGCGTTCAACTAAAGTAATAACGTTATCTATTTGCCCCAGCTTGACAAAAATTTTGCCTAAAACATTATAGGCCTCAACATTGCCGGGACTAGTCTCAATTATTTCTTCCAGCTCCAACATCGCTGAATCAAGATCATTTTGCTTTAAAAAGAAACCAGCTAAAGAAAAGCGCGGCCCAGGTTTAACAAAGTCTTTGGCAATTTCAGCTTCATAATCAAGGATAATATTAGAAAAAAGCCGAGGATAAAGGCTGGCCGCTTGACAGTAATGGTTTTTAGCTAATTTATAATTTCCTTGGCTTAAAAAAAACTTGGCCGCGGCCTGTTGGGCCGCTGAATTATTGGGCTCTTTTTTTAAAACTTCTTGAATCTCAGCTACTTCGCTCATTTATAAGAACCTTCCCAAAAAAGCAGCGCCGCCCCAATCACCGCAAAAGTTATTTGCGGGGTAAAGGCGGCCACGGCCGGAGGCATAATACCACCCCGCCCCAGCGACCTAAAAACTGAAGCAAAAACATAAAAAGTAAACATAAAAACAATCGTCACCACCATCCCCCAGGTCCGGCCCGAGCGGGGTGATGGCATTGAAAATGGGATACCAATCAAGGCAAAAACAAAACAAGTAAGCGGAATAGAAAATTTCATATAAAGCTCGGTTTTAAGAGATTTTGTATTAACCCCGCTCCCGCCCAGCATCGTAATCTTTTGCCGCAGCTCCCCGCTATTCATCTCTTTGTCGGTTTTTTGTTCGCTAAAGTTCATAACGTCTTCGGAAACGTTGAGCTGCATGTCAGCAAAAGCAGCTTCATAATTTAAATAGCCATCCTTATCATACTTATGGATAACTCCGGTTTTGAGGTTCCAAAGCCGCCCTTCAAAGGTCGCCTGCCTAGCCGTAATTACCCGCGGATACTTGTCGCTTGAGAGCTCGTAGACCATCACGTCTTCCATCGCCTTATTTTTCATGTCAATGCGCTTAGCGTAATAATGGCGATTAAAAGCATCTTTAAAAAAAACATTTTCCTCGACATCGGGGAGCGGCTGCTTGTAAATAATTTGCCTAATAATATTAGTCGCCACATGGTTAGCGTGCGGGACAATTTTTTCGCTATTAATATAAGAAGCAGCGCTCACCACCACCCCAAGCAAGAGAATTGGGACAGAAATCTGAAAAAGGTTGATCCCAGAGGTGCGCAAGGCAACAATTTCAGTATCTTTGGAAAGACGACCCAGCGCCATGGCAGTGCCAAAAAGCATAGAAACAGGAAAGGTGAGCTCCATAATTGACGGCAGCTTGTAGGCCAGGAGCTTGACTACCGCCAAGAGCGGAACCCCTTTATTAATAATTAGATCAGCCATGGTAAAAAGCAGGTCAACCGCTAAGACCATGACAAAGCCAACCACCCCAACCAAAAAGGGGCCAAGGACCTCGAAAAAAAGATATCGATTAAGGATCTTCATTCCGCTTCTCGGCGACGTCGATGTTCTCTCCTTCTAGCTGCTTCCAGTTGTTTTCTCTTACGTTGTGAAGGCTTTTCGTAAAACTCACGTTTTTTAATTTCATCGATCAAACCTTCGCGCCTAACCTTTGTCTTAAATCTGCGCAAAGCTTTTTCAAGCTCTTCGCCTTTTCTTAGCTCATATTTGGGCATTTTGCTTCCCTCCTTCTTTCTCTATTTTTTGTCGTATTCATAGCCCAGGCAGCACATTAGCCGGCCACAGATCCCCGAGGTCTTGCTCGGCGACATGGCCAGTCCCTGCTCTTTGACCATCTTAACCGTAACATGTTTTGGTTTACTGAGCCAAACCGAACAGCACAAATTTCGGCCACAAATCCCCAACCCTCCCAATATCCGGGCTTCATCACGGGGGGAAAGCTGGCGCATATTAACTCGAGCTTCCAGATTAGTCGATAAATCTCGAGTTAAATCACGCAGGTTATCAACCTTTTTCCCCTCAGCCACCTTATAATAAACAATTACTCGGCTAGTATCAAATAGATATTCTATATTTACAATTTTTATCGGGAGCTCGTGTTCAGCCACCTTTTGCGCGGCCATGGCTAAAGCAGCTTTTTCTTTGGCCGGGATAGAATTGACCCGCTCCAAATCTTGCGCGGTCGCGTAACGCAAAACTTTTTTTAGCTTAACATCCCGAGCCAATGACTTTGGCAAACCATTGGGATAAGCCACGATCTCACCATACTCAACCCCGCGATCTGTTTGAACAATTACCGAAGCCCCAACCTTGATGGAATCTTCTTTGTAGCCAGTGATTGGACAAATTCGCTTAAAACGGCGCAGTTTAATCGCCATTTTATTTTTATCGTTCAAAGGTCATCCCCCCTAATTTTAGGCACATTACATCCAGGGTCAATTTTAGGTTTGCCCGTCTCTTGATAAAGCGCAAACTATCCAAAATTATTCGACAGGAACCCACACTCTTAAGTTTTTCGCGGGCATAAAAAGAGAGCTCATAGAGCAGCTCTTCAATCCGCTCTTTTTCTTTTTCAAGCCTCGCAGACAAACGCAGCTGCGCTGGAAAACCGCTCCCTTTAATCCCTGCCAACTCCTGATAAAATTCTGCCAGATCTTCCTTTGGCGTCCAAGGCAGGGCCTTCTCAGCAAAAACTATCCTTTGGCACCTAGACTTAATCGTGGGCAAAATTTTATCTTCCCGCTCTGCCAACAGGACAAAAACTACCCCGGGAGCAGGCTCTTCGAGAGTCTTAAGAAAAGCCGCAGCTGCTTGGTCAGTTAACTTATCAACCCCTTCTACCGAAACCAGCAAATAAGGGCTGTTGCTGGGGCCAAACTTTGTCCAACCTTTAAGCTCCCTGATCTGTTCAATCTTAACACTGGCCCCATCTGGCACAATCTTGATCCTGTCTTGCTTGCTGCAGCCAAGCTTAGTAGCAAACTCATCAGCCACCGCTAATTTATCAACCCCAGGCGGGCCAATAAATAAGTAAGCGCCAGCGACTCGCCCGGTTTTGGCAATACCATTTAAGATTGTTGCAACGCGAGACATTCTGGTAATTATAACACGAAAGAAATTGGGAAAAAAGGAGGGCTGGTTTATCTACTTATGCTTCTTAAACCAGTTGCGGATTTTGACGCGGGCGCCAGCTGTCTTAACCATACGCACCCAATCTTTACTCGGGCGCTCTTTTTTGCCAGTCAAAACATCAACAATGTCACCATTGCGCAGTTCGTAATCAAGCGGGACAATCTTGCCGTTTACTTTGGCCCCGGTTGAACGGTGCCCAACCTCAGTGTGAACACGGTAAGCAAAATCAATCGGGGTCGCCCCATTAGGCAGGCCAAAAACATCACCCTTAGGGGTAAAAACAAAAAC
>JBDRMQ010000015.1:0-2487 GCA_043811955.1 bacterium
ATAGCCATCGTTAACCCTCAGCTTCGTCAAGTTTAAAACCTTGGCAATTTCAGAAACCAGCTCGTTTGACGCTTCACGCGAAATTCCATTTTCCAACAAAGAATCAAAAAGGACCTGCCCCGGCTTTAAATAACCCTTAACCTCGGTTAAATCTGAAAATTTGCGCCAAGTTTGGAAGCGGCTAAAAGCGAAACGTCCACTGAAGATAATAACTAAAAATAAAAAGCAGGCTACTAGCCCTAAAATAATTCTCCGCTGCGTATAAACTGACCGAGGTAGCATAACTATTTCCGATTATAACATATGCTATAATCAATCTATGCCAAAGAAAAAAATCATCCTCGCCTCAAAGTCCCCCCGCCGCCAGGAATTGCTCAAAAAGATAGTTAAAAAATTCAAGGTCTCAGTTAGCTCCGTAGACGAGACAAAAATTAAAGCCGCCACCCCCGAGGGCTTCGTGATTAAAGCTGCGCTGGCCAAAGCTTCCGAAGTTGCCCGTAAACATAAAAACTCCTTGGTTATCGGCGCGGACACCATCGTTGTCCTAGGCAAAAAAATCCTGGGCAAACCCAAAAACAAAAAAGCTGCCTTCAAAATGCTCAAAAGCCTTTGCGGCAAAACGCAAAAAGTAATCACCGGCATCGCCATTGTTAATTCAGATGCCTTGGCCAAGACAACCGGATTTGAGGTTACTAAAGTTTTCATGAAAAAAGCTTCTGATGAAGATATCCGTCGCTATATCGAAACCCACAAACCCCTTGATAAAGCTGGCTCCTACGGCATCCAAGAGATGGACGAAGTTTTTATCAACAAGATTAGCGGCGATTATGATAACGTAGTTGGGCTGCCGGTTAAGCTATTGAAAAAACTCCTCTCCGACTGAAATTTATTCCTAAAGCTAGCGATATACAAGCATGGTTGTAATCATTCGACCCAGCACAATAACCCAAAGAAGACGTGTGGCAGCAGTTAGAGTAGATCCGGGCCTAAAAGTCTCACCACAAGTTAAACACTTCTTAAGTCTGCATGCCGCCTCAAGGGGTGTTTACCGGGTAAATATTATCAAAGCGCAAGGGGCCTTGAAATTTACAAGGGTCACTTGTGTTTCAATGACGATTCCAATTGAACTGCTAAATTACGTCCTAACCCAAGGGCTCCTCATTTCCCTGCTTGAACAACCTAGTTCAATTGACATTAATCCCTGCAACAATATTTCCGGCCAAGGAATTATCTTAATGCTTAGGGGAGCAGAGATCGAGCCAAGAGCCTCCTTTTTAACTAAACCTAAGCAGCCAATAATTCTCAGCCAAAAAAGTACCGTTGCCTCCGGTGCAATTGTTCCTGCCGGCACAGTTGTTTTGCCAGGCTGCCGCTTTCCACAATAAGCTTTGGCTTTAAAAAAGCTGAAATTTCCCTAAACATTCCTCGAATAATAACCAAGGAGTTCATAATGACAAAAGCGGCAAGAGCAACCAGCATGAAAATGCGTGTTTTTTCGAGTCTCGGCCAACAATCAATGCCAAAATTTATAGGGCTAAAACCACTTAAGGGCAGAGCAGCTAAAATCATAAAGGGTTTAGGAGCTAAAACTATTAGCGCAGACACAAAAGCTTATAAAGCACTTACTGGTCTAGAAAGAGAAGAACTAGAAGAAATCAGCCAAGTGGTCAAACCACCAGAACTACTCAGCTTGCTTTATAGCAAATATAAGTTGAGCTCACTTTTTTCAGAGAAGAAAAAAAACTAATTATCTTAGGAAATGAAAGTAATAAGAGAAAATGTGCCGAGCTTAAGCCAAGCGGAGCTGCTCCAAGGGGAGGATTACGGCACACAAGCTCCCTGGGCACACAATACTCGTTGCCAAACAATCTAGAGTGAAACTAACGGCAAGCTAATCCCTCCACTCTTTACCCTCTACCACAACTAGGGTAAAATACAATCATGACTAGCTCAGCAATCCACCTCCTCCCCGAAGATCTAATCAACAAAATCGCAGCTGGCGAGGTTGTTGAGCGGCCAGCTTCGGTTGTTAAAGAGCTAGTTGAAAACTCAATTGACGCTAACGCCTCCCAAATAACAGTTGAAGTCCAAAGCGCCGGCCAAAAGTTAATTCGAGTCTCAGATAACGGCCGCGGCATGACCATCGATGAGTGTGAGCTGGCACTGCAAAGACATTCTACCTCAAAAATCAGTGAACTGGACGACCTCTTCAACATCCAGACCTTAGGTTTTCGCGGAGAGGCACTCCCCTCAATTGCCAGTGTTTCCAGGCTAAAGATTGAGCCAAACCCGTCTGGCTCTGGAATTACTATAATAGCAAAGGACTTGTTCTACAACACCCCGGCGCGTAAAAAGTTTATGAAATCCCCTGGCACAGAGATGGGGCACATTGGCGATATCGTAGCCAAGTACGCACTAGCATATCCAAGTATCCGGCTCGAGTTAATTTCAGATGGCAAGACCTTGCTCCGCTCCCCTGGCAAAGGG
>JBDRMQ010000016.1:0-9462 GCA_043811955.1 bacterium
GGCCAAATTAGCTGTTAAGATCCTCCCTGTATTATCAATAACAGTTACATTTTCTGTTTGCAAATTTTCAACAGAGCTGGCCACTAAATGGACAATACCATTAATTTTAGCCGCGGTTAGCTCTCCGCCTGGTCGCAGACGCAACATGACCGAAGCTGTCACCGGAGCAACCGTCTCGGCAAAAAGACGGGTTTCAGGCAAGACAATTTGTACCCGAGCGTCTTCAACCGCTTGGATCCTCTGAATAGTGCGGGAAAGCTCCCCTGAGATCGCGCGAATAAGTTGGATACGGCGGTCAAAATCTGTCGCCCCCAGCTTTGATTCATCAAAAATCTCCCAACCAACCACCCCGCCAGCTGGCAGATTTTTTTCGGCTAAACCCAATCTGGCCTGGTCAGCTTTATCTTTGGGCACAGCTATCGCCTGCCCCTCATCCCTAATCTCATAAGGGATAGCAAGTTCTTTTAAACGAGCAATCGCGTTAGCAGCATCTTTTAAGTTTAAGTTAGAGTAAATAACTGAGTAACCTTTGACAGATCTAGAGGAGGAAGCACAACCTCGAATGAAAAGCACCCCTAAAGTCACCAGGATTATAACAACAATTCCAGCAACTAATAATATTCTCCTAAAATCAAAGCCTGCTCGCCCGCCTCCGGCCGTCAGGGGAGCGCCTGGTTCCGCCATTTATTCCTCCTAAATTAAATCTGCATTTGGGTGATCTCTTTAAAAGTCGTCACCGCCGAGGTTATTGTTGTCACGGCTAATTGGACAACAATACTCATCTTAGACTGGGCGATCATCACTTCGTGCAGCTCAGCTTCACCTTGCAAATACCGCTCAACCATCTGATTGGCATAGCGCTCTGTCTCGCTTACCCCATTCATCGCCTCAATCGCTTTATTTAAGACATCATCAAAAATATTGGCCGAAAGCCCTATCCCCTCTACTGGGGCTGGAGCAGCTGTTGGCATAACCGGCGAGACTTGGGCTAAATAGTCATCACCCAGCAGTTGAGCTAGCCTTAATTCGCTATTACTAATCGGATTTATTTGTTCAGCCATCAAATTACAACTCCATAATTCTTCATTGCAGCTGCAATGTATCCTGCATCATTTTTTTACTCGCGTTAAAAGCTGTAATATTGGCTTCATATAATCGTTGCGTGTAGGTTAAGCCAACCATCTCTGTAGCCAAGTTAACATTGGGCAGAGCTAAAAATCCCTCTCGGTCAGCATCTGGGTGGCCAGGCTGATAGACCTTAGGAAAGGGGGCGGTATCTTCAACAATATCAACAACCTCAACCCCACCACCCTTGCGATTTAAACGCGACTCAGCCAGATCTAATTCACCATCAAAGGTAAGCCCCCGATCCGAGAGCACAGCCACTCGACGACGATAAGGACCGCCGTAAACCGTCCTGGTTGTATTAATGTTGGCTATATTAGAAGCAATCAGCTCCATGGCAATACGTTGTGCTTCTATGCCAGAAACATTTATATCCATCGCCTCATTTAGCCCCATTAGCTATTACCTCCTACCCTGAGTAGCAATTGTTCTCAAGATATTTAACCGGGCTGAAAAAAGTTTCGCATAACTAGAGTATTTTACAGAATTTTCCGTCAAGGCCGCAAGCTCTTCTTCTAAAACAACTTCATTTTGATCTTGCCGGCCGACAGCTTTCATTAACTCGTCATCAAAGGAAAGTGGCTGATAACCTGGGGTATTAGCATTAGCAATGTTGCTCGCGATGACCTCTTGACGGCGGGTGGAGATTTCCATCGCCCGCTCCAAATTTCCAAAACTAGTATCAAAAAGTTCAGTCATGTTTTTTGTTTAACTTGTGTTTAATAGTTTTAATCGCTCTCGCCAAGATTCGACAAACTTTTGGTTTTGATAGTTTGAGTTTTTTGGAAATCTCCTTTTGCTTTAAGCCCTGATTAAAAAAGAGCTCCACCACCCTTGTCTGCTCAGTTGGCAGCTCTAAAAGAATGTTCCTAATCCGATCCTTGAGCTCGGCAAACTCAGCATCTTTCGCTGGGGTTGATTCGGTCTGGACCGGAGCCTCTACCCCAACAGCGGCCATCTCTTCAACCGAGAGCAAATACATCAGCGCTGACGCGGAAACAATTTTCTTGATCCTTTTGACCGCCCGCTTAAATTCATCCTCAGACAACTCTTTCTTTTCTAAGACCTGTTCATCCTCATCAGCTTCTTCTTTATTCTTGCCCTTTTTATCAACAACCGAACCAACCCCTTTTTTCGCTAAATCCCGCACCATCACCTGAACTCGATATGGGACTGGACTATAATTCTTTAGGCCGTCAAGCATTTCACCGCGGATCCGGTACGAAGCATAAGTTTCAAATTTAACCCCTCGATTAGAATCAAAACGTTCCCAGGCTTTCATCAAACCAACCGTCCCGTCTGAGACCAGGTCGTCATACATAATATTAGGGGGGAGCCCTTTATTTGAGACCATCGCGGCAATTGAGTGGACCAGTGGCATGTAAGCCTCGACCGAACCTTTTCGCAGCCTTGATTTGCTGGATTTATTTTGCATTTTTGTCAACAATCTCCTCACCGATCAAATCAAAAGATTGTTTCTTGGCCAGGTCTCGGGCTAGTTTTTCCACTAATAGATCAGTAGCATAAGTAGTAGAAAAAGAATTCGCGCTCTCGCCAAAACCAAAGCTCTCAGGCTTAAAGGTCTTCTTAAGAAGGGCTTTGTAAAAAAGTGCCAAGAATTCGTCTTTGACCTTGGCCCGATCAGACAAGGTCTTGGCTTGATTCGCCCGCTGCATTAAGACCGCTGCCACATCTTCTAGTTCTCCCCCTTGCTCAGCATTGCCCAGGCCTGAAATTGCATTTATCATTAAATTACCTCAAGTTCTGCCTTGATCGCCCCTGCTTTTTTCATCGCCTGCAAGATGGCAATCAAGTCTTTGGGGGTGGCCCCAATTGAATTCAGTGCTCTCACTAAACCTGATAGGGTTGCCCCAGCTGGGACAAGTTTTAGATCACCTTTAGCCCTTTTGAGTTGAGCTTGCGACCTAGCGCGATAACGTGAGTCTTCGCCGGCATCCTCAGAAGAATTCCCTTCTGAAAAAAGTGAAACATCACCAATCACCACATCAATGCCAGCGTAAGAAACAGCCACCGACGCAATTTTAACACTCTCACCAATGACAATTGTGCCCGTGCGTTCGTTAACCACGATTTTCGCTGAAACATCCGGGACAACTGTTAGATTCTCGATCTGGGAGACCAGCTGAACAAAATTAACATTGGTTGGAATGGTAATGGCAACTGTCCCAGCGTCAATAGGCGAGGCATCCAGCCCCTTTTTCATAATAGAAGCAGCCACCCGATTAGCTGTCGTAAAATCAGGATTATCCAAAACAATAGTTAAGAGCCCTTTGTCTGCAATTGAGACCGGAATCTCTCTTTCAACTAAAGCCCCGGACGGAATAAGGCCAACGGTTGTTTGTTTGGCCCTAACATAAGGAACCGATGGGGCCTCTGTCTGTACCCCAACTAAAAGGCTCCCTTGAGAGACCGCGTAAATTTTATTGTCCGCGCCATGAAGCGGGGTCAAAAGCAGGGTCCCTCCTTGCAGCGAAGTCGCGTCACCAACAGAAGAGACCGTGACATCGATCTTTTGGCCAGGCTTGATAAAAGGGGGCAAAGTAGCGGTAACCATAACCGCGGCTACATTTCTTGATTTAAAATCAACTGTTTGAGGCACAACCCCCATGCGCGAGAGCAAGTTAGTTAAGGCTTGTTGAGTAAAACCTGTTTGGCTCCGATCACCACTGTTACGCAGGCCAACTACTAAACCAAAGCCCATTAGTTGGTTATCACGAGCCTCTAAAACATGAGCAATATCTTTAACTCTAACAGAAGGAGCAGCAAGTGAGATAGTTACCAGGGAAAGCAGTAGTAAAATAAGGGCAAAAGTAATTTTTCTCATAATTAAAACAGCCAATTAAAGATCCGAGTCAGCCAGCCTGGCGACTCGGTCTCAGCTATAACCCCCTTTCCTCTAATAGTCAGCTCCGCGTTAGCTACCTGATAAGAATAAACCGTGTTAGCTCCGCTGATATCTTTGGGCCGAATCAGGCCTGAGATTGTAATCTCCTGAATTTCATCATTGACCTGAACCTTGTGCTTGCCAAGAATAACCAGATTACCGTTAGGCATGACCTCCGTCACCCAGGCCGCGACCCGAGCTTGCACATTGCTGGTGCGTCCAGTTTGACCACTCCCAGTGTATCTATTGCCAACAGTCCCATCAACCTGGTTGTTCGTCCCAATAATAGAGGCCAATCGGTTAATATTATGTGTAAATTTGGCCGCTAAATCATCATCAACATCTGTTTTCGTCTTGGCTTGGTTAAGGGCTGAAGTACTTTCTAAGATAATCAAGTTAATGATATCCCCTGTTTTATGGGAGCGTTCAATACTATAGGGCGAGGAACTATCTTTGTTCCAAATTGAATCAGCAGGAACACCTGCTGCTAAAATTGTCAACATCAGACAACCAATTAAAATCAGCCCTCTCATTTCAATTCCACCTCCACTTTATCTGGAGCGACCAAAACACCCTCCAGCGTCTCTTGAGAATTCTCAGCTTTAACTTTTATCATTTTGCCCAAATAGCCGTCCATTAGTGAGACCCCGCGGGTCTTGACCCACAGGTTTGGCCCTTTGACCAAGATCATCAGTTTCTCGCCATTATGGACCAAGGGAATATCTTTGATCATCCACTCATAAATTGTGCTCCCCTTAGGGATCACAGTCTTGGCCTCTTTGCCAATCACCTGATCTAAATTGGTAAAATATTTTTGGGGGAGCAGCGCGATATCACGCTTGTCAATCTTAACCAGGTCGGGAACAATTATTTGCCGCCGGCTGATACTTGCGGCCGCGACCACCAAGTCGCCAAAGACCTCAACCTCGGCCCGGACAAAAATCTTTTTCTCCTGTTTAGAGTCCACAACCTTGATCGGAAAAATCACATTGCCGATCGGTCTAAAGGTCTTATATGTTTCCAAAATCTCAATGTTAGCCTGGTCCTCAAATTCTTCAAGACCAAGCTTGATCCGATCACTATTTTTTAACCCAACCTTTATCTCTAAGCCGAGCCAATCCGGATAAGTTGTTAAAACATATTTTTTAATCTCTTCGATAATCGCGGCTTCAGCCGTGGCCATCGCCCTGGCAGCTGTGGTTGAAAAACATATTAAACAAAATGTTAAAACAAAAAGTTTTTTCATCTAGATTATTGTTTCATTCGCTCCAAGCTAGTCAACATCCCCTCGTACGATTGGACAGCTTTGGTAATAGTATCAAAGACCCTTTGGACCACCATCATATTCATCATCTCGGAAATAACATCAACATTGGATTGCTCCAGCGAAAACTGGTTAATTGTCCCATAGCCGTCTTCGCCCGGTATCCCCAGGATCGCTTCCCCAGATGACTCTGTGGCCTGATAAATATTTTGGCCAAGGCTTTTTAGCCCGGCTGGATTGGTAAAACGGGCTAAAGTTATTTGGCCCACTTCAGTATATTGGGTCTCATTGTTAGTCGCGACTAAAACTGTCCCATCTTGTTGGATAACAATAGAGGTTACCCCAACTGGAAAATTTATCTCAGGATCAAATTTATTGCCGTTAGGATCGACCAAGTTGTTATCATTATCAAGATGCAGATTCCCCGCTCGGCCAAAAATAGCCAGACCATCAGCGTTTTGAAATTGCAAAAAGCCATCCCCCTTGACCGCCAGATCAAGCGGATTATTCGTTATTTCTACCGAACCTTGGGAAAAATCCTTAGGGGTTGAAGCAACGCGCACGCCAGTGCCATATTCCACGGAAACAGGCGGGGTTTCATAGCCAGACATGGCTTCATAAAGCATATCTTCAAAGGTTTTTTCAACATAAAAAAGGCTCTCCATTTCCGTGCGGCTCTTTTTAAAAGCAACGGTCTGAGAATTAGCTAAATTATTCGTAATATTAAGTATCGCGTCTTCTTGCGCCGAAAGAGCGGTCGCGGCAACATAAAGCGGTTGAAACATATAGTTACCTCCTTTGTTTTACTGGGTCGGTCGACCAAGTTCCATTGCCCGCGCCAAGGACCCATCCCTAGCCTGCACCACTTTTGTCCCCAGCCCGTAAGCCCGCTCAAGATAGATCATCTCCATCATTTGTTCAATCATATTAACATTTGAAGATTCAATATATCCCTGGATAAGCCTGGGATTTTCAATTTCAACCAAGTTAGCGCTGGTCCCTTGCAACCGGAACAAGCTTCCGTTAAGGGATTCAAAGTCCTCCTGGCGTTCAGGGTTAACTACATAAATTTTATCAATTACCACATCATCAACTTTTATCTCGCCTGTTTGTTCAAATTCAACATCTGCCCCTTGCGGCAAGATAATTGGCCCATGTTCGCCCAGGACCGGGAAGTTGCCGGCAACAGAAAGAAGCCGGCCTTCTTGATCGATCCGGAAGCGGCCATCGCGCGTATAGCCTTCGCCCCAAGGACCAACTACGACAAAGAAGCCCTCACCACCCAACGCGATATCAAGCTTACCGCCAGTCTTAATCAAAGCCCCTTGGCTATCATTAAAATAAGAACCTTCGACTTGGGGTTTCATGGCAGAGATGCGTTGATTAGCAGCTTCCAGCTCAAGGGGAAAAGCCCTAATTATCGCGTCTGATTTTCTATAGCCAGGAATTTCCGCGCCCGCCATATTATCCATTAATTTGCGGACTTTTTGGTCGGCAGATTCTAGCCCGGCTTCGCCGATTTCCATAATACGATCGGTCATAGTGGTTTTATTATAACACCGGCCTTTTGAAAATCAAGAGAAGATTACGGCCGTCTGGTTTCTTTTTCTTCTTCACGCAAACGTTTCACAACATGTTCGCGTTTTTCTGCCATGCGGTCTAATTTGTAGACAAAAAAGAGGACCTCAGCGACGAGGGTATAAAGCTCAGGGGGGATCTCGGTATCCATCTCCAGCTTGGCCAAAAGTTTAGCTAATTCTGGATCTTCATATAAGGGAATTTCATTATCTTCGGCAATACGCAAAATTTCATCGGCGACTAACCCGCGGCCAGTGGCCAAGACCAGCGGGGCTTTATCTCGGTCAACATCATAACGTACCGCTATCGCGGTCTTGCGCTCATCATTTTTATCAGCTGGGGTTTGCTCTAAATTTTCTTTTTCGTCAAAATCAACCATTTATGATTAAGCCTCAATATCAATTTTCTTTAAAAGATTTTCCAAGCCAGGGAGCATTGGAATTAGATACGGCTTAATATTACACATATTCGCGTCAACTTTCACCTGGTATCCAGTGATCATAAAATTATTATTAGCTAACTTTTCTTGGAAGCCGGCAAAGTCCTTGGCTATCAAGGAGCGGCCGTCCTCGCCATATTCATCTTCGCTAAAAACAAAGATCACATAAACCTTATTATCTTTGACATACATTGAAATAACCATTTTTCCTAAATTAGCAGTCTCCATTGACATGACCACTTGGGTATTACGCGGATCAACATGTGATTCTTTCCCCTCCCCATCTCGTTTAATCACAATTTCAAAATCTTTAGGCGGGTTAGTCATGGCATTAGGAATTTGATGATAGATATAATTAACATTTGAGCGGCCGGGTTCTGACAAAATACTCTGGGCTAATAAATTTTGCAGCACGCCGTCAAGTTTGCTTTGTGATTCCATCAGGGCAGAAGCCAATTGTTTGGCCTCTGAAGATTTTGATTGTTTGGCCTTGTCCTGGACCCCCTGCAGCAAAGCTTTTAAGGCCCGGACATCATTGAGCATACTTTCATGGCTAATGGCATCTTTGCCGGTAAACTTTGAAGTAATATTTTGCAGCATCTCGTCAAACTGAGAAATAAGGGCCCCCAATTGGGCCACAAAATTAGCGTTAAGCAAGCCCTTGCCGCTATTTAAGGCGGAGAGCAGATTCCCCAGCCCTTCTTGCAAACCCATCATTTGCTGGGCCATGGCTGGGTTCTCGCTAAAATATTGGCCCAAGACTTTTGCTGCTTGCGGATCATCAATCCCCTTCATCACAAGCAAGACCGCGGCTTCTTGCATAGCTTGAGATTTATCTGTCCCTTGGAGCATCCCCATAATTTTGACAAAGTTAGAGCGTGAAAGCTCTACTCCATTGCGCAACATCAGCGAAGCCATTTGGGTATTAAAGTCACTGGCTTCGATCTGGTTATTTAAAAGATGGCCGCGGATATCTTCAACCGTGAGCGGCCGGGCAACGGACGGGGCGGCTTTGGCAGGGGTAGCAGTTGGGGTCGCCGGCCCAGTGGTGGTAGTTGGGGCAACTTGGCCTGGTCGAGTCGGCGCGGTCTTGCCAGGAATATTTTTTGCCTGGCCTGGGGTTTGGACCTGTTGAGAATTAGAGACAGTGGAGCTTTCGGATGAGCTTTGGGATTTGCCGGTCGGCCAAATAATAGGCTTGCCTGGATGAACACTTCCGCCCTCGGCCCCCATATTTCCGCCCATTTAAGCCTCCTACTTTGCTGGTGGAGTTTTTTCTTTGCCGGCTGCAGGAACAGGTGCTTTCGCCTTAACTGCTTCACCCTCAGCCGGGGCCGCGCCTTCAGTTGGCGGCGCGCCTTCGGCCAAGACCTGCTCGGGAGTAAGGGCTTCTGGTGTTGGTTCTTCTTCTTTCGTTGGGGCAGAAACATTGGCAATCATCTCTGATGGTTCAGCAAAGACCTTGATCTTTTTATCGATCTTAATATCTGCGACATGAAGGGACTCTCCGATAGCCAGCCCTGAAACATCAATCACAAATTTATCCGGGATATCGCTAGGGAAACATTCGATTTCAAGTTCGCGCATGCCATGGACCAAGACCCCGCCTGATTCTTTAACCCCGATCGGCAAACCAACAAGCTCAACAGCAACACTGGTGGTCAGTTTTTCGTCCATGATAATATTCATAAAATCAAGATGAAGGATATTACCATTTAGAACATCTCTTTGCACATCTTGAGTTTTGACCGCTACGCTCTCTTTTTTATCTTTAGCTTTTAATTCTAGATTAAAAATAAGGTTAAGCCCAGCCTTTGATTTTAAGACTTTCTTTTTAAATTCAACCAGATCAACAATAACAGGGGTTGTCTTAAACTTATGTCCGTAGACAACAGCTGGGATCTTCCCCTCTCGTCTTAGTTTGTTGGTATCGCTACCAAAAACTTCTCTTTGTTCCGCGGCTAATTCTATATTTGCCATGTCTTCTCCTCTACAATGCGTGTAAAGATAATAATATCATATGTTTTTGAGGAGATCAAGAAGGGGTTTAAGGGGTTTAAGCAAAAATCCTAAATGCCTTCACGGGAATCTGACTGTTTAACTCTTTCCAGCCGGAAAGAACTTTTCTATCACCGGCGCGACATCTTTTTC
>JBDRMQ010000017.1:0-11212 GCA_043811955.1 bacterium
TCTTTGTAAATTGTCCCCCACTCCATCGCCTCCCCATCAGCAGAGGCCTTAAGGTTAGCCTCTGTATCACCAACTACTCCAGCTGGAAAACTTGCCGTAATCTCCACCTCGCCACCTTCAAGTAATTTAAAAAACTTTTTAGCATGTTCTTTTTCATTCTCTGCCGTTTCTAAAAATATCGCCGCAATCTGCTCATAACCAGCTTTTTTAGCCACACTAGCAAAATAAGTGTAGCGATTGCGAGCTTGCGACTCCCCAGCAAACGCCCCTAATAAATTTTTCTCAGTCTTAGTCCCTTTTAAACTTTTTCCCATTAGAGAAACCTCCTAAATTATTATTTTAATCTTTCTTCTGAAAGGCCTAGATGATCAGTTTCTACTTCTACAAAAGCCTCAAAAATTTCTTTTACCCTGGCATTTTGGGCTTCTTTGGCCGCCTGCCTGTAAAAACCAATCGCCTTTGTTTCTCTAGCATGAGAATCTTCTAGATTTTCCTTGTTACTTACATGACAAGGATCATCGCCTTTCTCAATACTACCCAATTTCAATATCTTTTTCCAAACACTGGCGTGTTCTGCTTCTACTTTTCCCAGCGCTTTGAATAATAATTTACCCTCGGCGTTATCGGTTTTCTCAGCGGCACAAAAATAAAAAGCCGCGTTACTGATTTCCACCTGCAGCGCATGCTCAGCATTTGCCCTGTCTTTTTGATTTAGTTCCACATTAAAATTAACCTTAACTTCTTTTGCTTCCTTAATATACTTTTTATATGCTCCACAAAAAGGACAGTTGGCAGGCGGGGCCGCTCCAATATAAGGGTCGCCACAAATTTCACACACCCAAAGTTTAGCCATAATTCATCTCCTTTTCTACCCCCTCTGTCTCGGCTCCGCCTGTGGCGGATCGACATCCCTGCCTGCCCTCCTTCGGCGGGTAAACCGGCAGGCAGGTCCCCCTTATAAAGGGGGAGAACAGTGGTCCGGAACATCGTTTTCCCCCTTACCAAGGGGGAAATGTCCCGCCAAAGGCGGGACAAAGGGGGTCATAAACCTTGATGTTTTGCTACAATATCCTCTACCAATCTGTCTAACTGGCGATAATCATCCTCTTTTGGCAACCCTTTAATTATTACCGGCTCAAGGAGCTCAACTTTTAAGTTAGTTAATAAACCCTTAATAATATCAACTGTGCGACCTCCCCACCCAAATGAGCCAATAAGCGAGACAAACTTTGTCTTTGGCCTAAGAGCATTTAAAAGAAAAGCAGCATAAACAGCTTCAGGATGTGGGCCAGCTAAAACAGTTGACGTACCTAATACAACCGTGGCCGCATCAACCAACTCCATAGCTAAGTCACCCAAATCAGTGCTCGGCAAATTGTATGGTTTAACTTTTATCCCTTTGGCCATTAATTTCTCGACAAAATAATCAACCATAATTTTGGTTGAACCGTGCATTGAAACATACGGGACAATTACTTCGTTCTTAACTTGATCCCCTGACCAATCAGTGTAAGCATCAATAATATACTTAGGTTTATTATAAATTGGCCCATGGCTAGTTGCTACAATCGCTGGATTTAGCTGTTTAACAACTTCAAGATGCTTCTTAACCTGGGGCCGAAACGGCATCATGATCTCAGCATAATATCGCTTAGCAGCAGCATAATTTTTTGTCCCTTCAATGGCATAAAGATCAGAGGTTGCCAGGTGAGACCCTAAAAAATCGCAGGTAAATAAAATATTATCTTCTTTGAGATAGGAAAACATAGTCTCTGGCCAGTGGACCCAAGGAGCTAAGATAAACTCTAACGTTTTATCACCTAGCGAGAGTGTTTCTCGATCAGCAATAACAATAAACTTATCATCTGCAATCAAGAGATGATCCTTGAGCATATCCTTGTTCTTTTGGTTGGTGACAACCTTTGCCATTGGATAAAGCTCGAGAATTTTAGGGATTGTCCCTGAATGGTCCTGTTCACAGTGATGCGAGATAACATAGTCAATTCGCTCAACTTTGAGCTCTTTTAAATTTTCCAGCAGCTCACACTCAAAAGGGGGATCAACAGTATCCAGCAAGGCTACTTTCTCTGAACCTTTGATCAAATAAGCATTATATGTTGTACCATCAGGTAGAGGGATCAGGGCATCAAAAAGTTCTCGCTCCCAATCAATTGCCCCAACTGCATATATATTATCTTTTATTTTTCTAGATGACATTATAAGCCTTTCCATGGAACCTGAGACTGAACGTCTCGGTTCCATAAGCACAAGGAACCGCGAAGTTTCCCGCTTTAGCGGGATCCCGGAGCACTATATTACAATATGGTAACCGGGACATTCGCAGGTTCCTTGAAAACTTGCAGAATCTATTGCTTCTCAAACTGGTCCTTCCCGACCCCACAAATTGGGCAAACCCAGGTATCTGGGATCTCTTCAAACTTTGTCCCAGCAGCTACTCCATTATCCGGATCACCAACAGCTGGATCATAAACATAACCACATACTTTACAAACATACTTATCCATTGATTTCTCCTCCTTCTTGACTGTCATCTCCTCAGCTTTAATATAAGTTGGGGCATTCTTAGGAGAAAAGCCCTTCTTAACATCATGATAATACGCATAGGTCATAGGCTCTAGAGAGCTAAGGACTTCAGCCTCAAGAACTCTCCCTACTATTATAATATGGGTCCCGACCTCCAGCTGGCTAATAACCTCAGCCTCAAGACAGGCCAAAGTATGGTCTAAAACAATCGGCATTCCAGTGATCCCCTTTTTAGAATTAACCCCCTCGAACTTATTGAAAGTGCGGCCTGACTTAAAACCAAACTGGCCAATAAAGGGCATCGGGGTATCTTTCGCCAGCATGGAGAGGGAGAATTTTTTGGTCTTCAGCAAATATTCACAGGTCAAATTTTGCTTATTAAGCGAAACCGCAACCGTAGCCGGCTCGGCAGTAACCTGAAAAACCGAGTTAACAATTTGGCCGTTAACCTTCCCCTCAAATTCTGTTGAGAGAATGTAGATGCCGTAACTAATCTTATGAAGTGCCTCTTTATTCATTATGCCTTCCAAAGTCCATGTACATTACAATATTCCCTGGCCTCAATTTTTGCGGCTGTGATACAAAAAGCAGCTTCTGGCTTATCCCCTGGTTTTAAGAATTTACGATGGGCCCTGCCATCAGCAATAACCTCAATCCATTCGATATAATGTTTCTCTTCCATTGGATGAGCCACAGAACCGACTTTAACTAAAACGCCCTTCTCTGTTTTTTCAATTACAGGGACATGTTTTTCTTTAGCCGCGTCAACGGTATTTTCCGCCATCAGTTTCATCGGCTGGCCGCAGCAAACCAGCTCTCCCCCGCCAACATGAATTAATTCAACAATATTGCCGCAAACTTCACACTTATAAATCTCTAGTATTTTTTTTGTCATTTCCGTTTCCCCCTTTTTTGGCATTTTTTGCAAACACCTTTAAAATACAAATGGACCTCCTCTACCTTATTCCCCTCCACCTCCTTGCTTAAACACGGGCATTTAACTTCTTCAATATCAAAAATCTCACCACACTCTTTACATAGAAAATGAGAGTGCGGTTTCATCTCTCTATCATACCTGACATCATAGCCAGAAATTGTTAAATCTGAGACCAGGCCATTATTAATAAAAAGCTTTAAAGTATTATAAATAGTGGTTTTTGAAATAGTGGGGAGATCTTTTATTAAAGCCTCGTAAATATTATCAACGGTTGGATGACATTGCTCCTTATCAAGATATTCTAAAATTTTGAGCCGATGGACCGAAGGGCGGATCCCCTTGGCTGCCAATATTTCCTGGAACGATTTCATATTTAGAATTCTTACAGATCAACTAGTTTTTGTCAAACTCTATTTTATAAAGAGAAGAACTAGCCTCTCGAGGCAAAGCCTCACCAAACAAGGGGTCGTCCATTGGCCCAGGCACAAAGACCTTGGCAATATTGTTGATCATTACATCAAATAATTCTAATAGTTCACCATCAAAGCCTTTTTGGGCTGGCTGGTTATTATTTAATTCAAAATGAAGATCTAGATCAGCAAAGAGCAATGATCTCATAAATAATCCCTCTCTTTGTAAAACAAATAAATGCCACAAGCAAGTTACTTACTAATCATAAACCCATTAAAAATTGTTTCAAGAGTCAAAGACCACCTTTATCCAGCCTTTTTCCACTCTTTAGCAAGAGAGCGAAATACGTGAAGTTTCAAGCAGGCTCGGTTTATTCCGCCTTTTTTAAAGGAAGGGTTATTGTCACGGTCGTCCCTGCCCCTTTTTTGCTTTTAATCTTTATTTGGCCTTGATGAAGACGGACTACTTCACGACAAATTGAAAGGCCTAAGCCAATCCCGCTTGGTTTCTTAGTAAAAAATGGTTCAAAAACCTTCTTTAGATATTTCGGTTCTATCCCAACTCCCTCATCTTGAAAACAAATAACCACACAGCCCTTATTACGTTTGGCAAAAATAAGTATCTTTCCCCTTTTTTCAAAAAAAGATTGATACGCGTTGTTCAAAACACCCTGAAAAACTTCAGTCATCTGCCCAGGATCAATTTCCAGCCAAACCCCCTTAATCAATTTTAAATTTTCCTTCAAAGTAATCTTTTTTTGGCGATACCTCATCTTTGCCCAAGTAATCGACTCCTGCAAAACGTCATAAATTAAAACTTTTCGCAAATCCAGTTTGCGGATGCAAGAATAAGCCAAAAGACCCTTAATAACCCGATTACTTTCCGCAATTTCTTCCTCAATAACTGTCAAATGTTTATCAATAAGGCGGTTTTTATTTTTCTGACGTATATTATATGCCGCCACTTGAATCACAGCCAAAGAATTGCGCAACTCATGGGCAACGGCTGAGGCCAGCACCCCAATATCAGAAAGACGCTTCACCCGCAACAACTCCTTTTGGTTTTATTTTAATTCTGCGTCTTTTTGATTTGCTATATTCCTTAGGGGTAAACCCGGTTAATTTCTTAAACACTCGAATAAAAGATTCGGGGTTTTCATAGCCCAACTTATCGGCGATCTGTCCTACATTGTAGCCGGTTTTATTCAGCCATTCTTTTGCCTTCGCCGTTTTAATCATCAATTTGTAATCATTAAACCCTACCCCTGTATATTCTTTAAATACTCGACTTAAATATTTAGGTGTCAGATTAACCAATTTTGCGACATCTTTTAAGCCAATAATCTTATGATAATTCCTTTCTATGAAATACTTTACTCGCTCAACCTTCCCCATTGTATCAGTCGCGTCAAGATTGTTCTTTTTATCTAAAACCTTAGCGATCAAACGTTTAGTCTCATCAATCTTTAGGGGTTTTTCAAGGTAATCATCGGCCCGTCCCCGCAAAGCCCTAATCGCCACATCCTTTGAGCTAAAAGCGGTCAAAATAATAATTTTTAGGTCGGACCCTATTTTTTTTATCTCTTTTAATATTTCAGTTCCAGGCCTGCCTGGCATCATCACATCTAGCAAGACAAGATCAATTTCATGGGGTGCCTTTAAAATTCGCAGTGCCTCTTCACCATTGGCAGCTCCAATAACATTATATTCTTCAAGGGATTCACTAAGCTCTTTTCTAAAGCTTTGGTCGTCATCCACCAACAATATATTATATGGCATAATTCCCCTCCCTTTTCCCCGAAATCATTTGATGGTATTCTTTCTGATCTACCCATTTTACTCTTTATATCGCTATTTTCAAACAAACCACCCCCCCCTCTTCCTAACCCTTTTCTACTAGAAACAAATCATGCCCTGAGCCATAAACCCCGATTATTCATGGATGAAGGAGTTTG
Source organism: bacterium (assembly GCA_043811955.1). Taxonomy (GTDB): domain Bacteria; phylum Margulisbacteria; class WOR-1; order O2-12-FULL-45-9; family O2-12-FULL-45-9; genus JBDRMQ01. Next base: position 5,847 of record JBDRMQ010000017.1, read on the forward strand.
CCACAGAGTGAGGTCTTTTTCCTCTGGTATGAATAATCGGGGTAAAGATCAACTGTTCCAACCTGCTCCCCTGATGCATTATGTAACGATTTCATATTTGGAATTATTACAGATTAGCTAGAAGTTGTCAAGGGGGACTACTGCCCGCTGGCGGGCGCGGCACCTTCGGCAGAAAATGCCCGTTCTACACGTGACAGGCTCATAAGGGGGTTATCCAGTATTTAGCAAAAAGTATTATTCAAGCATATCCCTATATCTTTAACAATTATTTTGCCGCAATATTTTTTCGCTTTGGCAAAACCCTTTTTATTCGCCACAAAAGTCACAGTTTGTTTAGCTTTAACTGCAATCCCAAGCGGCCTGCCGGTATCTGCATCAAGTCCTGACGGCACATCTACCGCCAAAATAGGCTTACCACTCTTATTTATCATTTCAATGACATCGGACATAGGACTTCGGACATTGGATTTCAGGCCAATTCCAAATATCGCGTCAATTATCAGATCAGCCTTGCCCAAAATAGACGGGAACCTGCGAATAAAATTCGCGGTTCCCTTAGCCTTGAAAAAAGGAACCGAGGCTTTCAGCCTCAGGTTCCGCAAAATATCTAGATTAATTCTCGGGTCTGGTTTTAGTTTGTGAATATCCCCCACCACAAAAACGTCCACCTTCTTGCCGGCATTAACCAGATGCCGCGCAGCCACAAACCCATCCCCACCATTATTGCCTACACCACAAATTACAACCACTTTTTGTTTTTTACCAAGCATCTTGAGGGCTACTTCAGCCACGCTGCGGCCAGCGTTCTCCATGAGGATTAACGACGGAACGCCCAGGGTTTCCTGGGCGTCCTTGTCAAATTTTTGGGCCTGTTTAACGGCTATACCGCGCAACTTAATCCGCGGCAAACGGGACTACCTCAGTAATGGTATAACCATCAGCCGCAATCGCCGCAGAAGTGGTAGTTGACGTAATCAACTGTTCAACCATATATGATGTATTGTTACTCATATCATAAACATCATAATAAAGAGTTGAGGTGACAGCGTCAAAACTAAAGCTAAATATTTCGTAATCATCTATGCCACCAGTTAAATCAACAGGGGCCAAGGTAGGATACCTCAAATCTAAGCGGAAGATCTTGTACCGACCTCCTTTACTCCCCAAGTAAACCACATAATTATCATCATAATTATCATAAGCCTTGGCTTTTGACATTGACGTATAATATGTAGCCGTATCTTGCGGAAAACCAGTCGTTTCTAATGTGCCGTACTCATTAACAATTAAAAACAGTTTATCCCCTTTAGCAGAACCACTATTCCAGGTGTCAAGTTTTAAAACAGCGTAAAGATTGCCATTATCTGGGAAGAGCAGTTGCTTAGCATTACCAAAACGGACTGAGTTAAGGCCATTTTCTTCCTTCCAGTTTTTCCAAGTGGTGCCTGTGATATTAGCCCCAACAAGATCATTCAAAATCCGGCTCATATCCCAAGAAGTAGAGTAAGTTTCATTTGTATTCGTTCCAGCAAAAGTAACTGCCTCTAAAGTACTGGCTACTATGTTTTGGAATTTATTTCTAATATAAACCTTAATTGCTTCCTCAGTAACACCATCTGCCAAAACAAGTGGCACATTAATATTGCCATATTCATCATAAGTAAAAAACTTCTTATTTTCCTGGTTAATATCATCCCAATAGCCCCAAACTAGTTGTTCTCCGATAGTACCATAATCATTACTATACATATTATTGTCATCATAGAGAACTTCCATGCCGCTGGCCACACCAGCAGAATTCAAAGAGACCTTAACAATCCCTGAAACGTTTCTGCTGCGAATGCCATCAAGCAAGGTCAAGTTCTCACCAATTAAATAAACATAATTAGTTGTACCGATCGTATGATAATAGTAAGAGCGCAGCCAACCAGTCCCACCGTCATTATAGAAAATATTGTCCACAGAAGTACTGGCATCTGTATACACCCTTAACCACTCAGTGCTCCAGGAACCAGAATTTGAGCCATGAAAAAGAACAAAACCATCAGGAGTAACTAAGAAATCCCTAACTTCCATCCTGTTATTACCAATTTGACTAATCACCCCAGCCACTGTTTTTTTCTTAAGAATGGTACTACCTGAGGAGCTTCGGCCCAGATAATATAAATTCCCAGCACTATCAAACTGGAGCTGTTTCACTGGCAGCTCACCATTATTTGAATCACCGTACCAAGTCCCTACCCCATAGATAGCATCATCAACAATGCTGACTACTCCGGCAGGTGTAATCTTAAAAAAAGCAGCGTCAAGCTCTACCCCAGCTTCATTTCTTACCCATAGCGACCACTGAAAACCAATATATAGCGAACCATCAGGCCCTGTCTCAATTAAAGAGATTGGTGGATGCCAGGAATTAGTTAAGGCAGCTGTTAAAACAGAAGCAATTTCACCGGAGCCAGTTATTCTTAAAAGTTCTGTCACTGTTGCCCCGGCAGAGGCTCGAATATCACTGACTGAAACTTCATTTGATGAAGCTGTGGCAATTGCAGTTGCCCCTGAAACATCAAATAATTCGCTGGCTGTAACAGTTGGATTTCTCCCAGCGCTGTCACCGCCCCCGCCGCCACCACCCTCATCTTTACCGCAACCAACAATCGCTAGCGCAATGACCAATGAACAAATAACAAAGGACAAATTAAGGAATTTTTTATTTTTCATAATATTGACACCTCCTGGGGCAAATTATACTACTATGTTTTTAGATGTCTAGTGGTAATTTTGGGTTTGTGTTATAATTAAAATTCAGTTATTGGTTGTTAGTTGTTAGTTAATACGCGGGAGTAGCTCAGTTGGTAGAGCTTCTGCTTCCCAAGCAGAAGGTCGCGGGTTCGAGCCCCGTCTCCCGCTATTAACTTATAACTGATAACAAATAACCGATGACAAGTAATAGATGATAGGATAGAAGTTCGAGTGGTTATAAGTTATTTGTTATTAGTTGATGGTTAAAATGGCGCGATGGCCGAGTGGTTAGGCAGCGGTCTGCAAAATCGTTTACGCCGGTTCGATTCCGGCTCGCGCCTTTTTAGCCAATAACGGATAACCTATAACTCATAACCGACAAAAACAAAAGCAGGCTAATAATGTTTAGATTTAAAGGTTTTAAAGTTTATAAGGACGCCAAAGAATTTGCTTCTTTTTGTGAAACAATCCTGCAAAAGATTAATTTCTCACACAAGGGACTAATATATCAAATTCGCAGCGCTTATCTTTCTATAATACTAAATATTGCCGAAGGCTCAGCTTGCGATTCTGACAAAGAATTCAGAAGGTTTTTGGAAATATCTCTTAGATCAACCCATGAAGTTGTTGCAGCTTTTGACGTTGCCTTGGAATTAAAGCTGGTTGATGATAAAATAATTAATAAGTTAGAAGAGAAAGCCGAGAATCTTTGCAAGCAATTAAACGGCTTCCGCAAAACCCTAAAAAAATAATTTTGCGTTATAAGTTATAGGTTTCAGGTTATCGGTTACAAGCGCGCTTAGCTCAGCTGGTTAGAGTACTTGCTTGACAGGCAAGGGGTCAGAGGTTCGAGTCCTCTAGCGCGCAGTCTTCTTTTACAGCGAACCATCGCTGATGGGCGGCGACTTTGAGGCGCCGATAGGTGCCGAGAAGTCGCCGCATCTTTATCCTCCAAAGAGAGCCCAACTTCCGCCGCAGGGTCGCGCAGCGGGCCGCCGCGCCTGCCGGCGGGCAGGCAGGCGTTGGCGACGCTATCGGAATACAATATTTTGACTTCTATAGTCTCTTTCGAATAAATGGGATCATACGCAATTTATGGTTCTCAAAGTATAAGCTATAATGCTTACTAAAGTGACTACTGATGAGCGGTGCACTGTAGGAGGCCAAATGGAAATCAAAAGAGAGATTCTTGAATTAATTCCTGACTTTGACCAATTAGTGCGTGGCAGACTTTGTTCTTTGAGCTAAGAATTCAACCATTTCATTGTTGGCGGTTTCCATTCGGCGTGAAAATCGTTTATTTGTCAGGCTATCCACAAATTCAATGTCTAGAACCTTCCAAATGATATCTCTGACTTTTTTGATGGACAAATTTGTCAATATTTCTATGGTTTTGGTGACACATAAACTTACAAAAACTATTAAAATGTGCGCTTCGATTTTTTCTTTTTGACGATGGAAGATGGGTCGAGCCAAAAGGTCTGATTTGGCAATTCTAAATGCCTTTTCAATTATCCATAGATCTTTATAACGCGCAACAATCAGCGATGCCGGAACATTTTTTAGGTTTGTATAATAGGGTCTGCTGAAAATCTTTTGGCATTAACATAACTTTTTCCCTTCATTTCATTTTATTTTTTGGTTTATCACGCTGTTTGTGTTTGTGCTCTCCTGGCCGCTGTCGTTAAATTCATGGCGATAAGTGATAATCTTGTCCAGATTTCCTCTCCGTCCTTAATTCTGTATAGTATCCGATCCAAACCATAATGTTCTTTCGCGTTGCCGATTATCCCTTCCATCTTGTTCCTTGCTCTCTGTTTTTTCTTTACTTTGTCGGCCTGGGCCTTGAGGACAAAGCGCCTGATGACACCACTATCTCATTCTTCAGGCTCAACAGAATGGGGAAGAAAAATTTAAGGTTTCTTTTGAGCAAGTAATAGCCCAACTGCATGTAGCTGGCTTAGTTGGTGGCAAAATCCAAACCCAGGATGCGACAAATGTCCGAGGCAACATTGCCATCCTCAATCCAATTCAATTACTCAATATGTGCAGGCTAAAACTGTTGAAGGCAGTTAGACTGGCTGATATTAAACTGTATGAGAAGTGGTCAAAAAAGTTTGATTACAAAATTAGTCGCGAGCCAAAGACTGGGCAAAAAGACCTTGAAAAGCTAATAGCTCTTTGCCAAACATTGGTTAAGGAAGTCAAAAAACATCGCGGACGGCTAAAAAGCAGAAAAATTAAATATGAATTGGAAGTGATGGAACGTGTTCTGGCCGAACGGCAAGACGAATACTACGATGACGAAGGCCACAAGCGGCAAAAGGAAGACGCGGCTAAAATTACCGGCAAGATGGTCAACTCCTTCGATCCTGATGTTAACTGGGGCGCTAAGAGTGACAAGAAGACCTTTGTCGGCTACAAGCTGATGAGCAATCTGGATAACCAGTATGGGATCATTACTGCAATCACGGTTGAAAAAGCCGGCTCAGCCGAAGAAAAATACGCTGCCTGGCTGCTTTCAGAGCAAAAGGAAAATATCAACGTTGTACCGGAGCATTTTGCAGCCGACGCCAAGTATGATTTTGGCGACACCAGGGTGGAAGTTAGAGCTCAAGGGGCAGCTA
>JBDRMQ010000018.1:0-3783 GCA_043811955.1 bacterium
AGTTTGCGCATTGTCTCAACATCGTTAATCCCACCGCCAACAGTAAACGGGATATAAATTGTTTCAGCTACTTTTTTAACAACATCGAGCATAATGTAGCGTTTGTCAGAAGAGGCTGTAATATCAAGAAAGACCAGCTCATCAGCCCCCTCTTTATCATAAAAAGCCGCTAATTCAACCGGATCACCGGCATCAACTAGGTTAACAAAGTTAATACCCTTAACAACTCGGCCTTCGGTTACATCAAGACACGGGATGATACGTTTTGCTAACATCTTTTCTCTCTCCTAATTAATTGCTCTACCCTGTTCATATCCAAGTTAACAATCTGCTTTTCAGAAAGTCCGGCTGCTTTAACAATCTTGAGCGACTCATCAACCACGCCGATCATTGTTGAAAAATGGGAGTCAGTAGTCAGCACAACCTGCCAATCCTGCTTTTTGACCTCCTGGGCTAATTTTAACCAATTGGCCTCGCATCCTACCCGACTGATTGGCGAGCTGTTATTTAATTCAATGGCAACATTATGTTCTTTCGCAACTCTAACTATTTTTTCAAAATTGACCGGATATTTTAGGTTCTCAAGATGGGCGGTAATGTTTATTTGCGGATACCCGTCAATCGCCTTAATTAAAACTTCTGTATTTTTCTCTTCCCCCTGGCTGTCATAACCGCAACGCGGGTGCATAGCCACAATCACCACATCAAGCATGTCCAAGATTTCAGGATCAAGATCAAGCTCCCCCTGGTCATTAATTATGTTAGCTTCAACGCCGCGATAAACCCTTATACCATCAATCACCGGCGGGATCATCTTCATATTGGCAAAATAGTAAAAGTGCGGGGCACCTGGCATGGCCGGTCCATGTTCTGCCACAGCAAAAGCTTTGAGCCCAATCTTTTTCGCCCGGGCAACGTATTCTTCAATTGTTGAATACGCGTGACCAGAGGAAATAGTGTGGACGTGCAGGTCGGCAGCGATCTTCATACTTCCTGCTCTAAAATATCAGCAGCAATATCAAAATTAGAGTGCACAGCCTGGACATCATCGTGTTCCTCAAGCAGAGTTACCAGTTTAATTGCTTTTTTGGCCTCATCGCCTTCAAGCTTAACTGTAGTTGACGGGGTCATGGCCAGTTCAGCCGAAGTGGGATTGTAGCCTTTGCTTTTCAGCGCATCGCGAATTTTAACAAAATCATCCGGAGCTGTCACAATCTCAATAATATTTTCATCAAGATTAATATCCTCTGCCCCAGCCTCGATCGCCTCCATACCTAGTTTTTCTTCATCAACACTCCCTTTTTCAAAAGCCAGGATCCCTTGTTTTTTGAAAAGGTAGCCAACACAGCCGGCGGAGCCCAGGCTCCCCCCATTTTTTTCAAAAATATTGCGCACTTCGGGCATAGTTCTCATCCTATTATCAGTCATCACCTCAACTAAAATAGCCACCCCGGCCGGCCCATAACCTTCATAAGTAAGTTCTTCAATGTTAACCCCATCGCCTCCGCCGGTAGCTTTGGCAATCGCCCGCTCAATATTATCATTAGGCATATTAGCCTCTTTCGCTTTATCAACAGCTAAGCGGAGCCTTGGGTTAGAATCTTGGTCACCGCCCCCCTGCTTAGCCGCAGAAGTAATTTCCCTGATAATCTTGGTGAAAATCTTACCGCGCTGGGCATCGGTCTTGGCTTTCTTATGCTTAATTGTCGACCATTTTGAATGTCCTGACATAATGGATTAATTTTAGCATAAAAGCAAAACAATGTGAAATTTTTAAGCCTAATTATAAGATATATAACTGAGGGTAAATAAGGAAGTAGATATGATCTTTTTCACAGCTAGTATCCCAGGTCAGAGGGATGTTATTATTCATAGAAACATCTCCCCAAGCACACAAAAAAAACTATTTAAAAGCATTGGCTGGAATGAGCGGCAAATGAACATACTTTTGCAAACATTAACAACAATGCTCGAGCACTTCAATAAGATTTCTGGCACCGCTTGTGCACTTAAAATTGAAATCGATCGATATCAGGAAAACCCCGTAGAATTGTCCCTTAGTGAATCTCAGTTTAATTTGACCCTGACTCGTAATCTAGATCCGGAAGAGGTTACCCTAACGGTTGCGCTAGGCATTGGCCAACAACTCTCGGTTTATTGTTTTAGCCACACTGTTCCCGGCATTTCCAAAGGCATCCCGATCGTATCGGTCCTCGCCGGCAAAGAAAGCCTGCTTCAAATTTCAAATTGGATTTTCGACCAGACATTGAAACTTAAAATATTATTAACCCTTTTGCCCAATCCGCCAGTTGTTCCCAATAAATTTTGCCAAAAGAGAGCCGCTGTTTCACTCGAAGAATTAAGAGCTCAAACCAAAAAAATTATGGTGAATGATACTGACCTTTTGACATCTATAGCAATTCTAGCCATGTTTTCGGTTGTTGAGGAAAAGAATGGCTCAAATCAAATACATACACAATTTGTTCAAGAATTTAATGGGGAGATGGACCAGCATCTTCGTCTTATTGATCAAGCGCTCGATCGCCCGTCACCAGACCATGAAAATTGGTTTTATCATTATTATCAGGTATTCAAACAGCATTGCAATAAAGCTTACAATTCGATGAAAATAAGCTTTTAAATAATCTCGGTACCGGTATCGATTATTTTGCCCAGGAAGGGAGAACCGGAGCAAGTGGGAAAACAGCATCCTCCGGCATAATAGCCAATTCATCGCCACCAGCCCTAAACGACAGAGACATTAAGTTTAAGTCATATGATATCTCATCGCAATTGCTATAGCGGTCTGCGGGGTCAACAGCCAGCATGCGGTCGACAATATCTCGATATTCTTGAGGTAGAGAATTCTTTACATCCGGCAACATCCTGCTATTACGAATATTACTAAGTGTTTTCTCCAAATTATCTTCTACGAAAAAAGGATGCTTGCCTGTTACCATCTCCACCAAAACAATTCCCAAAGAGAAGATATCCGATCGTCCGTCCAATACTAATTCGTTGAGATGCTCAGGAGAAGCATAGGTGATTCCACCTATGAATTCGCCTTTAGTTCCAGTCTCAGCGAATGGTGCCGCTGCTCCCATATCCAAAAGCACAACAGTGCCATTCTCACTCCTTATCATTATATTGGATGGTTTTACATCTCGATGAACAATCCCAAGATCATGCATATACTGTAGCGCCTGACAAAGACCACTCATAATTTGACAAATTTCTTTATTTTCCAACTTCTGGTCAGGATTTTGAGAAAGCCTTTCTGCAAGGTCCTGACCGGGTATATATTCCAGCAACAAACGCTTTTCACCTTTTTCGTTTATCCAGCTACCATAACTTTTAATTATATTTTTGTGACCTTCTCCCAGGGCCCCAAATATTTCCCCTTCGCGATCGAGCAACATTCGCATTAATTGATCATATTCTTGATTCCCAAATTCCCTAGCGCCTTTTTGGACAAAAGCCCTGCCTCCAACCAATTCTCCTCCAGGAGCAATTGAAACTTCAAGATTTGCCATCCCCCCACTCATAATACGAATTACATCAGGCTGTGATTGTTTCTGGGGTGGTTTTGATTTTCTGCGCGGTATTTCTAGTATATTTGGCATTCAAATATGCTCCTTATACTATATATATCGGTGTTTGAGAGGGAAAACTTGTGGGATTTAGAGGGTTTCCAGACCGATCTTCTTCAGAGCCTTCATATATAAAGAGACATATTTTTTGGCTGAAGTTTGCCAGGAAAAATCATAGCCCATTCCCCTAAGC
>JBDRMQ010000019.1:0-8473 GCA_043811955.1 bacterium
CCCATTAAAGCGGTACGTGAGCTGGGTTCAGAACGTCGTGAGACAGTTTGGTCCATATCCGGTGCAGGCGCAGGAAACTTGAGAGGAGTCCTTCCTAGTACGAGAGGACCGGAAGGAACAGACCTCTAGTGTACCAGTTGTCACGCCAGTGGCAAACGCTGGGTAGCTATGTTTGGAAGGGATAAACGCTGAAAGCATCTAAGCGTCAAGCCCACCTCAAGATTATGTTTCCCATCCCGACGGCAACGTCGGGAGTAAGACTCCTTGCAGAACACAAGGTTGATAGGCTGGAGGTGTAAGGACAGTAATGTTTTTAGCTGACCAGTACTAATAAGTCGAGGACTTGATCTTCCTTTCCATTTTACCTGTTATGTACCAGGCGGTACGTGGCAGACAAATTCTTTTTGATTACTTAGTCATGAATTTTTTCTTGAAAAATAATCTTGGTGGCCATGCCGGAGGTGTCCCACCCGTTCCCATTCCGAACACGGAAGTGAAATCCTCCAGGGTCGATGGTACTTCTAGACTTCGTTTAGAGGGAGAGTAGAACGCTGCCAGGTTTATATCTTCTTATGCTCTAACGAGCTTGGGAGGACAAGTCCGCTGAAGTTCCGAAAGGAGCAGAGGCGGATTTTTTTTATCTTGTCTATGATTTCGATCTTTGCTAGAATGGTTATATAAAAGGGGCTCATAGCTCAGTTGGTTAGAGCGTACGGCTGATAACCGTAAGGTCGGTAGTTCGAGTCTACCTGGGCCCATTTTAATAACTAACAAGACGGTGCTGCGGCACCTACAACTAACAACTGACAACAAGTTTTATATTATATATAATAAGTTGTTGGTTGTAGCGAGCGAAGCGAGCGTGTTGTTAGTTGTAAGTTAATATGGGGCTGTAGCTCAGCTGGGAGAGCGCTAGATTTGCATTCTAGAGGCCAGGGGTTCGATCCCCCTCAGCTCCATTTTTATTTTAAACCGAATTCTTTTAGCTCTACCGTCCACTTCCAATATTTCTTTGGAATCATTCTTTTTAAATAGCGAATATTGCGGCGCTCGGGGATAAATTGGGTGCGGTAGAATGTTAGCCAGTATTGTTCGAATTCATCTTTTTTCTCTGGCAGTTCAATCTTTTTTCGATCTATCTTCTCGCGAAAGATTTCCTTATCACGCCCAATATAAGCTTCATCCCCAAAGATAAAAACAATATTGTATTGAGGAAACCGTCGCATAAAGTGGAGCATAATCATCTCTTGTGTTTGGTGTTTTATTTCAAATTTGCCAAGCAGGACGCGCTGCTGATCAACTGGTTTTAATCTTGAAAAAGAGATGGCTCGATTGTATTCCATTTTGACTTGGCGTGCGAGATTGCGAAATCGTCTCGCTTCATCCGAAATTTTGCATAAAACGTAACTTAAACCTTTTGCTTTTATTTGATCTATAACCTTGTCAGCTAATTGATATTTTGTTTCATCTTTGTTCAGCAGGGCGAAAAATAGCTCACGACGAAATAGATTAAAAGCTTGTTTGTTTTTAGCTTTATTTATCTCTTGAATCCTATCCTTGACTCGATTTTCAGCCTTTGTCCCCTCTAAATTTTCAAATAGTTGTAATTGGTTCATGTTAGCAGCTTTGGTGACTCCTGATAAGCGAGATGGCATGATTGGGTTTGCAATAATTCAAGTTGTTTGAATGTTCTAATGTCTTTAATGCTGCCTTGTCTTTTTCCGTTGAGTAAGATAAATGGTTTTGCTCTTTTTACTACTACCCCAAGGTTTTTGAGCTCAGAAAGATTAGTAAAGCAATGTTCTTTCCTGGCTTGATATATCCGCCTGGCAGCTAAAGGCCCGATCCCCGGAATTTTTAATAAATAATGAAAAGGGGCTTTGTTTATTTCGAGGGGAAAATTTTGCTGATTGTTAAGAGCTGCGACCATTTTGGGGTCAAAGTCTAGGCTCAGGTTTTTGTCTTTTTGCAAGACTAAATCTTCTAGCTTAAATTCGTAAAAGCGCATCAGCCAGTCAGCTTGGTAGAGGCGGTGTTCGCGCAAAAGAGGTGTGTGATGTGAGGTGTCAGGTGTGGGGGAGATGAACGCGCTGAAGTAGACTCGCTTGAGTTCTCTTTTTTTGTAAAGCCAAGAGGTAGTGCGCAAGAGTTCTGCATCTGTTTCGCCGGCTGCGCCAACAACAAACTGGGTGGTTTGTCCAGCACGGAGCAAACCTTTTTTAACTTGCTTTTGAATAAGACTAACTGGCTCCAATAGATCTGTTAAATAGTTTTTTTCTGCGGCAATTTTTTGCAGTCGCTGTGGGGTGGGGCTTTCTAAATTGATTGACATACGATCAGCAAGTTCTGCTCCTCTTTCAATAATATTAGCTGAGGCGCTGGGGAGGGCTTTGAGGTGAACATAACCATTATAGTTATATTTGAAACGCAAGATCTCCAAAACTTGGACCATTTTTTGCATAGTATAATTAGCGTTTTTTTGCACGCCGGAGCTTAAGAAAATACCTTCTAAATAATTACGGCGATAAAGCTCGATAAATAATTTGGCTAATTCTTCCGGTTCAAAGCTGGCCCGCTCAAAATCATTGCTTGATCTGTTAACGCAATATTGGCAATTGTTTTTGCAAGAATTGGTCATTAAAACCTTGAGCAGGGAAACGCATCTGCCGTCCGGGGTATAGCTGTGACAAATACCCGCTGGGGCGTTATTGCCAATATAATTTTGATTTTTAGACCGCCGCTTAGGGGCTGCCGTTGAGGCGCAAATATCAAACTTGGCGGCTGTGCCAAGAATTTCTAGTTTTTTTTCTGTGTCAAACTGTGCCATGGAGTTTTTTTCTCTTTGTTCTGGTTATAGTTGTCTGGAGGCGGCGGTGATATCCCCAAAAAGGGGAGGACCACGGTGTTAAGATCTGGTTCGGTAAAAAGCCTCATCCACCGCGACTCCCTATAATTAACCCCTCTGTCAACCTTACCGCGTCTTATCATCATGACCACCGCCCCCTTTTTTCTATACACACTCTATGCATGTGTATACTTAATGTATACAATTGTATACCAAAAGAAGTGTTTGTCAAGCTGCTTTTTTCTTGACGGAAGAAATAGAAAAAACCGCTTGCAACTCCTTATGTTGAAAGCTAAAATACGATCAACATGATTGATTTGCGAGAATACTATTGAAGAATAAAATAGTAATTATAGTATTTCTTTTTTTCCTAAGTGGTATTTTTTGCCGGCCGGCAAGTTTGGCGCAAAGTGCTGGGACAACTGGCTTTGATTTCCTCAAAATGGGGACTTATCCAAGACCCCTTAGCTTAGGCGAATCCTTTGTTGCCGTATCAGGCGATCCTGCTGCCCTTTATTGGAACCCGGCTGGCTTAGCTCCTATTGACCGACGACAGTTCTCTTTTACTACTTCAACCTGGCTGCTTGATATGAAGCATTATTCCTTGGGCTTTATAGTTCCTTCGCGCATTGGTGTTTTAGGTTTTTCCATGGGGATGTTTAGCTATGGTAATATTGCCGGCTACGATGTTGGGGGGTCACCAACTGGGGACCTGGGGGGCTATGATGGATTATTAAATCTTTCCTGGGGGAGGAAAATAAAAGAGTTTTTATATTTAGGCGCTAGTTTAAAATATATTACAGAAAAAATCGGCCCATATTCTGCCAGTGGTTTAGCCCTTGATCTGGGGAGTATTGTTAATACCCCTTTCTCTGGTTTGTCGCTGGGCTTAAACCTCCAAAACATTGGCGGTAGTCTTAAGTTTATTAATGAAGCGACCCCCTTGCCTTTAAATTGTAAGCTTGGCTTGGCTTATCAAAAGGTTTTTAGAAATGATAGTTTGCTTTTTACCTCTGATATTAATTTTTCTCCTGGGCAAAGAGCATCCTGGGGGGCTGGCTTAGAATATACCCTGCGTAATTTTTTGAGTTTACGCAGCGGTCTGAGCTTTTTACAAAGCGGCGGGAGCGCCATGACTGCCGGCCTTGGTTTGCAAACAGAGGTTTTTAATCTTGACCTGGCTTTTACCCCATATCAGGATATTGGCAATGTTTATCATTTGGGAATTACCTTGGACTTTTTGCCCAGCGACAAAGAGTTAAAAGCTAAACGGCAAGAAGAGATTGTTTATAATTTAGCTGCCGGCAGAAATTATTTATCCAGACAAGAATATCTTAAGGCTGTGGATGAATTCAACAAAGTTTTAAGTGTGGATTCTGATAATATAGAAGCGCTTAAATATTTAAAACAAGCTATTGCTGGGATTGAGGCTGAAAAAGAGCTTCGCCAGCAGAGAGCGTTTCAGTTAGCTGAGCAAAAGCAAAAAGAAGAAGAGCAAGTAAAGGTTAAAACTGCCAAGGAAGCGGAATTAGCTCGACTGACTGAACAAAAGAGAGCGGAAGAAATTTCGCGGCAGCAGCAGGCAGAGGCAGCACGGCTGGCCAAAGAGGGCGAAGCAAAAGAATATTATGGCGCGGCCCAGGGGTTGCTAGAAGCTGAAGAATATGATGCCGCGCTTGGCCAGATCAATAAAGCGCTTGATGTTTGGCCGGATTATACTGTAGCTCAATCCTTGGGCAGAGAAATCGTCGCGCGCAAAAAAGCTAAGGCGGTTGCAGAAGCAGAGGGAGCTCGGCTGGCCAAACAACGAGCGCGGGAAGCTGCTCTTTTGGCGATGAAAGAAGCTACCTTGCAATTAGAAAAAAAACAACAAGAAGCAGCTTTGCAAAAAGTTAGAGAAGCAGAAGCCGTGCGCTTAGCCGAGCAACAGCAAGAAAAGATTGAACAGGAGAAACTTAAAGCTGCCCAGGAAGCAGCGGCAGTTCGATTGGCTGAACAAAAGAGAGCGGCAGAAGTTTTGCGGCAGCAGCAGGCAGTGGCAGCACGGCTGGCAAAAGAGGGCGAAGCAAAAGAATATTACAGTGCGGCCCAAGGGTTGTTAGGGGTTGAAGAGTATGATGCCGCGCTTGGCCAGGTCAATAAAGCGCTTGATGTTTGGCCAGGGTATGTTGCTGCCCAGTCTTTGGTCAAAGAAATTATCGAGCGTAAAAAAGCTAAGGCAGTTAAGGACACAGAAGCTGTTCGTCTGGTTAAAGAGCGGGAGGCGGCTGGCTATTTTAATGCTGGCTTAGTTATGTCCCAAAGGGGGGAGCACGAAAAAGCCATAGACCAATTTAATCAAACCCTAAAAATTTATCCTCAGCATAATGAGGCTATGGCAGAGCTGGAAAAGAGTCGTCAGGCGATAGCTGAGAGAAAAGAAGCAGCGCTCCGTTTAGCCAAAGAAAAAGAATTAGAGGAAAAACGTTTGGCTAAGCAGCGAGTAGAAGATGAGGCACTTTGGGCAGCTCAAGCGGCGCTGGCCCGCCAGCAAGAGCAAGCAGCAGCTAAGCAAGAGATTGAAAAATTAGCAAAGGCTAAAGAATTAGAACAAATGCTTTTGGCCAAACAACAGGCAGAAGAAGCGGCGCGACTAGCGGCCAAAGAAGCGGAAGATGCACGGCTGGCTGAAGAGCGCTTGATCGAGGCAGCGAAACTGGCAGCCCAAAAAGCGTTGGCTGAGCAGGCGGAGCTGCAAAAAGCCAGGGAAGAAGCTCGGCGTTTTGCCAAAGCGCAAGAGGCAGAGGATGCCCGCTTGACAGATGAGTGGGAGAAGGCGGTCGCGCTTGAAACAGCCAAAAAAGCAGAAGAAGCACGTCAGGCAGCGGAGCGACAGCTTAAGGCAGAAGAAGAGCAAAGAGATATTGAGCTTAGCCGGGCCAGGCAAAGCCAGGTAGATGGTTATTTTAACCTTGGCAAAAATTCGTATGATCAAGGGGCTTATGAAAACGCGATTTTATTTTTTTCGCAGGCTTTAGAATTAGTGCCAGACCATGAGTTATCCCGGGATTACATAAGCAGGTCAAAGCAAGGGATTGAATTAAGAAAAGATAAGGCCCTTGATTATTATCGTCAGGGGCTAGAGAAATTTAACCAAGGCGATTATCAAGCCGCGATAGAAAACCTTTCCCTTTCCCTTTCATTTAATCCAGAGTTTAAGAGGGCAGAAGATCTTTTAGCTCGGGCAGAAGAAAAATGGGAAGAGACTTTGTTGATCACTGAAGCTGAGGAGGAGCCTGCTGTTCCCGCTGTTGTTGAAAAGAAAATCCCTCTGGCTAAAGATCGTCTGCCAGCCCAGCAGGCCATGTCCCAGGGTAAAAAATACCTGCGCAACTATCGATATTTGAAAGCCAGGGCAGAATTTGAAAAAGTTCTGCGGCTCCTTCCCGGCCACCAAAGCGCTAAAAAATATTTAGAACTAACTAAAAAACGTCAGCAGGCTTACCTGGCCAAAATTGAGCAGGAAAAAAGGAGTGCGGCCGCGGCAAAAGCGAAGGCGGCCGCGGACCAGCAGGCCAGAGAAAAAGCTGCTGTAGCTAGGTCTTTGCTGATAAGAGATATTTTGCTGGTTGGTGTTATGTTAGTGCTAGCCGCCTGGCTGATCAGGATAATTTTTGGGAGGAAAAAATAATTAACAATGCTTAAAGTTTTCCGCGGATATATATTGCTGGTTTTTGTTTTTTCTATTTTGCTTTCGCGTTCCGCCCTGGCTGGCACCATAACTGTTAATTCAACACTTGAAGGAAATACTTCAAATACAATTATGACAATTACTGAGGCTGTTTTGATAAGTAATGGCGGGACAGGAGCGAGCGGCGTAAACAGGGTTTTAACCGATGAAGAAAAGGCCCAAGTTGCTGGTGGTAGCTGGAGCGGCTCGGAAGACAATTGGACACTTACTGGGGGAGCCGGCTCAAGCGTGGCCGATACAATAGATTTTAGTGTTACTGGCACCATTGAAACGACTTCCGCTTTGACGATCTCAGATGCTTCAACCACTATTAGCGCGGAAGGAAAAAGCATAACAATTGATGGCGTAGGCACAGCCGGGCATCATGGAATTACAATATCCAATGTTGGCAGTTGTGTTATTAAGGGATTGGTAGTTCAGAATTGCCAATACGGCATACAACTTACAGGGGCTTCTGCTACTGCTAATAAAATTCAAAATTGTTATATTGGTGTTAATGCCGCGGGCGATTCCGCGGTAGCGAATAACTATGGGATTTATCTTCAAACCTCTGCCTCTTCTAATATCATTGGTACGGATGGTGATGGTAGTAATGACGCGGCTGAAATGAACGTAATTTCCGGAAATACTCTTGATGGTGTCTATATTACCGCCGCTGGTGTAAATAGCAACGAAATAGCAGGCAACTACATTGGGCTTAACGCGGCTGGGACCGCGGCTGTGGCCAATGGACGTAATGGCGTATATATTTATATTGGTAGCGCTTCAAATATAATTGGGACTGATGGTGATGGCACGGCAGATAGCGCTGAGCGAAATGTTATTTCCGGTAATACCTCTTTTGGCATTCGTCTGCATGCTTCCGGCGTGAGCAATATAGTCGCGGGAAATTACATAGGCCTTAACGCGGCCGGGACGGCTGCTGTGGCCAATAGCTATGGCGTATATATTTCAGGGGCTTCTGCTTCTAATATTATTGGCACAAATGGTGATGGCAGTGGTGACGCGGCTGAAATGAACGTAATTTCCGGAAATACTTTTGATGGTGTCTATATTACCGGCGCTGGCACAAATAGCAACAAAATAGCAGGTAACTACCTTGGGCTTAACGCGGCAGGAGATGCTGCTGTGCCAAATCGTTATGGTGTTTGTGTTTTAACATCTGCTGCTTCTAATATAATTGGTACAGATGGTGATGGTACGGCAGACGCGGCTGAGCGAAATGTTATCTCCGGTAACACTCCTTATGGCATTCGTTTGTATAATTCAACTGTAAGCAACGTAGTTGCGGGGAATTACATTGGATTAAACCCGGCCGGGACAGCGGCTATAGCTAATGATACTGGGATATGCATAGATACGGCAGCTGCTTCTAATATAATTGGTACAAACGGCGATGGGACCGCGGACGCGGCTGAAAGGAATGTTGTCTCTGGGAACACTACTACTGGGATATATCTTCTCAGTTCCGGTACAGATAGCAATAAAATTGCTGGAAACTATGTAGGGCTTAACGCAGCCGGAGATGCGATAATTGGCTCTGCGGGTGACCAGAATTACGGCATATATTTATATAGTGGGCCAGCCTCAAATACAATAGGCTTTGACGGCACAGGTACGGCTGCTGTTGAAAGAAATATTGTTTCAGGTAATGATTACGGCATTTGGATTCGTGCCGCAAACAGTAATACAATCGCGGGTAATTATGTGGGGACAGATCCAACAGGGGAAAGTCTTTTTGCTAATTCTACTGCTGGAATTTATGTTAGTGACGCTTCACAAAGCAATATTTTTGGGACAAATAGTGATGGGGCAGGTGATGCTAATGAGGGGAATGTGCTCGCTGGGGGGGCTTATGGGATGTCTTTGGGAAACGCGGGTACAAATAATAATGTTAT
>JBDRMQ010000020.1:0-5685 GCA_043811955.1 bacterium
AATTAAGGGTTCGGAACCTGAGGCTAAAAGCCTCGGTTCCTTTTCTCGTCGAGAGCAATTTGTATTTTGGAACCGACCTGCCTGCCAGCAGGCAGGGAATTTCATTCTCAGGTTCCAAAATCAACTTTTTCGGAGCTCTCATTGTCGGGAAAACAATTTTTTTATCAAAAATTAAGTGTTATGGAGCAAATATGCTAACTGTTATTGCAATTAAAAATAGGCCGATTAACAGAAGTCCCGCAGCTGTTAAGGCTGATTTTGTGGCCATGGGCTTTTCTAAATGGGTTTCTCTCACTTCCCCTTTGACCAAACATTATTTGTTAAGATATCCAAAAGGACCGTACATTCAAATCAAGAAGGCAATTGAAACTTTAAACAAGTCCGAGGTTAGGGTGAAAAGTTTAAAGGTCCCTGCACCTGAGGTCTTCCCAAATCTTGAAGAGCTTAATTTTTCACACCTTTCAGTAAGTGACTGGGAGAGTTTCTTGGATAATAAAACAGGAATGCTTAATATCTCTTCTGGTGATCGACCAGAAAGGCTGGCAAGGATTGTCAAAAGAAGAGAAACCGATTTATATGAATTTAATACACCGACTGGCTTGCGTACTTTTACCGAGATAGCTGCGGTTGGTGATGTCTTTTTTGATGCGCGAGCCAAATTGGCTTCTTTGCCGAGCGATGCCACTGAAGAACAAATTTTTAATGTGGTTCAAGAGGTGGTTTCAAAGTCAAGCTTTAAAAACTTTTTAGTTTATGGCTTGGCTAAATCAGGGGGGTGGCGTAGAAAGGTTTGCCACTCAGACAAAGAGGTTGATCCCAGCAGCAGGTATGAAGGTGAGGGACAAGAACCCACGACTTGGCTGGCCAGTGTTGTTAATTTAATTGGAAAAGATAGAAGTATAATTGTTGGTGATGTTTTAAGTGAAAAGGCTTATGAAGAGGTTGGGCTTAAGGCAGACCCCGAGGTGATTAACAAGTATGCGGCTAATTCAAAAGGCCCTCGAGAAATAATATATTTGAGAGTTCTGCACCCAACTGGTGGCGAGTGTTTGGCTGTTATGGTTATTCATAATTTGGTTGGTAAGAATAAGGCAGCGGCAGAAGTGCCAGAGAGGCTGCTGCCGACAGACTCTGTCAGTAGAGAAAAGATAATAAACCGCTTAGAAGAATTGTGTAAAGAGATAGCCCCTTATTTAGCCAAGGCGCAAGCCAGCGGCTCTGCCTTGCCGCTAGTCCCTTTTGCTGACCAACAATCAGCTGATTCTTTTGCGCCGTCTGCGCCCAAGGCAATCATTAGGAGGGCCACCCCCAGAGGTGGGGTTTTGCCAACTACCGAAGAGATGGCTAAGCTGACTCTACCTGCAAAGCCAAGGTGGGCTGTAACCCTTTATACATATAAATCTTTCAAGGCTTTGGGGGCAAGTTTTAAGGCTTTATTCAGGGCTTTAACATTTGTAAACATTAAAGCCTGGTATCGTGAAAAACACGCAATAGTTGAAGAGAAGGGAGTTAAGCAGTTTTTTAAAGATCTATGGACAGTAGTGCCGAAGACAGGGATGGTTATTCGTGACATGTTTTTCTCTTTGATGCCGCGCCTGCATTCTGTTTGCCCTGGTAAATATGCTTTTCTGGTTCATCCGCGGGATATTGAAGATGTTTATCGGGTTTTCCCTTTTGCCAGGTATCTGCCAAACACCTTGCTTTTTGAACAGCTTAAATATTTGCCGCCGATTAATCTTTCTAAGATGACCGGCTTGTCTTTTGCCAGTCGAAAACATGCAATTGAAGGGAATCTCCTGGCAATGATGCTTACTCCCCAACACATGCTTGCTGACCCAAAATTTACTGGAATCAGCGCGATTGGTTTAACAATGTTTGCCCAAAAATTGGGAATCCCTTTTGCTGGCTTGGGCGCGTTGATGCCTTCTTTGACTAAATATGGCTTATTGCCCAGGGAACATGGGATAAGAATGGGAATCACTACCGGCCATGCCTATACCTCACTTTCTATTGCTAATATGGCGATAGTGATCAAGAATTTAATTAACCCGACTGCTGAGAAGGGTGAATTAATTGCGGTTGTTGGTGCAGCTGGATCAACAGGAAAAACCAGCGCCAAGGTATTAGTGGCCAAGGGAGAAAAGAAACTATTGTTAATTGAGCAGGACTTGCCAAAAAAAAGAGAAGCACTTGATAAACTCAAGGCAGAGCTAATGGAGATGAACCCGGAGATCAAAGATGAGGACATAATCTTGAGCTATAATTTAGCCGACATCTCGCAAGCCAGGATTATTGTAACAGTGACTAATGCCCCCAAGGCAATTATTGAAGAAAAATGGTTGCGGCCCGGGATGATTTTTATTGATGATGCCCAGCCGCCCAATGTTAGTGAAGAGCTGGCAGTTAGGCGCCAGGATATTCGCGTACTCAAAGTTCTGGCCCATGTGCCAGGACTTAACCCTGGTTTTGACTTTGGTTTAGGCACAGATCCGTCTGTAACTTTTACTTGTTTGGCTGAGGTTGCGACTGTGGCAATGCATGGTGGCCGGGCAGATGATTTTACTATTGGTTGGCCAGAACTTGACCAGATTAACCAAATTGATGTTCTGGCCCGTAAAGTAGGAGTTAGCTTACCTGATGTTTTTTACGGTTGGGGTGGAAAGCGATACACCGATGAAGACCTTATATCTGTTGCCTCCTTGTGGGGACAACCCAACGAGACTTAATTGCTAAAATAAAAGTAAAAAGCTATAATTTTTATTATGGTTGACTCTTTTCTTTTACAATATAGCTTTTCTTACTTATTGGGTGGGATTGTTTTTGCTATTTTAGCGGTGTTTGTCTTTTTTAAAGCACCAAAACAACTTTTGAATAGGGTCTTTGCGCTTTATTGTTTATGTGTTTCGTGGTGGTCATTTTTTTCAATCCTGATGATTAATGCCCCTTCAGAGGTTTCGGCAACATTTTGGGATCGTCTCTGTTTAGTTGGCGTTGTTTTTATCCCTTCGACCTTTATTCATTTTAATTATATTTTGCTTGGTTATTTGCCTAGGTTTCGTCGTTTTATTCTGACTACTTACATTTTAAGTGCCTTTTTCTTTGTGGCAAATTTTTTTCCATTGTTGGTTGAGCATACTAGCCCAAAATTTGGCTTGAATTATTATACAGACCCTGGTCCTTTCTACTTGCCTTTTGTTGTTTACTTTTTTACGCTTAGTATTTTTACTATATTTGTCCTGTTTTTTGCCCAAAAAAGAGCGACGGGTGCTTATAAAAAACAAATTTCTTTTCTTTTTTGGGCGGTTTTATTGGGATATTCTTTAGGAGGAAATAATTATAATCTTTCTTTTGGGATAGGACCTTCTTACCTAGCCTTAATTGGTAATCTTGGGGTTATGATGTATGGCTTGATGGTTGCTTACACAATTACCAAGTATCGTCTAATGGATATCTCGGTTGTTATTAATCGAAGTGCGGCTGAAATACTGACGGTTTTATTTTTGGCCTCAGGGTTTCTAAGTATTGTTTGGTTTTTTGATAAGTATTTCGCGAAAGGGCTTAGCCTTTCCCTGGTCTTGGCTATTATTGTTTATGGTATTTTTGTTGGCCATAACTATTTGAAGTTGAGGCTTTTTTTGCAAACTTCTTCAGAGAGGGTTTTTTTGCAAGGCAAATATAATTATTATCAAACACTTTCTCGTGTTAGCGCTCAAGTTGGGGAGAAGTTATCACTTCCTTCCATTCTTGATATTTTGTATAAAACTTTTTCCAATATTATGGAGGCCTCAAAGCCCAGGATTTTTCTGCTCAATAATTTTGGCAGTGAAACAAAGCCGCGTTATTATGTTGTTTATGATAAACAGACGTTTGGTCCTGATGGCAGTGGTGAAAAAATAATGTTTAATGACCCTTTGCTTGCAAAATTGTTTGCCAAGCGAGCCCCGCTGGTTAATATGCACGATCCTGAGCAAGAGGTGATCGTTCCCTGTTTGCTTGAAGATCGCTTGGTTGCTTTTTTTATATTGGGCGCAAAATTGTCTGAAGAAGGTTACACCGATGAAGAGATTAATCTTTTGGAAATGTTAGCCAATCAAGTCGCGGTGGCGCTAGAGCATAGCCGCTCGTATGAGAAGATCTCAACTGAGCTTGCCTTGGCCGAGCGCCAACTGGGGCGTTCCCAACGTCTTGCTTCCCTTGGCGCGCTTGCGGCTGGGGTAACGCATGAGATCCAAAGTCCTTTGGCCCAAATTCGCTCCCGCCTAGAGCACTTGCCTGATGAACCCAGGGATATAAAATATCTTAAAGAGCACAAAGATTTTTCACTAAGGTATATTGACCGCATTGCCGGGGTTGTCCAGCGGATGTTGGGGATAGCCAAAGAAAAAGAGCGCAAGCCAGGGAGCTTTAATCTTAATGAGATTATTGAGCCTGCGCTTAAGTTAGTCTCGCTAAAGGATGTTTCTGTTAAGAAAAAGTTGGGTGAAATTTCAATGATTGATGGGGATCGAGGTGAGTTAGAAGAGATATTTGTCAATCTTTTGCAAAACGCGGTCCAGGCGATGCAAGGCAAGGGGACGCTCTTTTTGACTACTTACATGGCTGCGGAGCGGGTGGTGGCAGAGGTGACAGATACTGGCGGGGGGATTCCAGGGGAGCTTTCGGAAAGGATTTTTGACCCGTTTTTTTCCACTAAACATGGCGGGGTGGGTTTAGGGCTATCGATTGTCCACCGCCTGGTCCGTGGCAATGGTGGAGAGATTGAGGTTGTGACTAAGCTTGGTCAAGGGACAACTTTTAGATTAATTTTTTAGCCCCTTTACTTTTTGTCCCAATCACTTTATAATTTTATCTAATCGATAAGTCGGGAGGGATTATTGTGGAGATAAAAAAGAACGAAAATATTTTTGATCGCTTTATTAAAATTTTAGTTGGCAGTATTCTTTTATTCTTCACCTTTTATTGGTCGCTTAACATTATTCTTTTGGCTGTTCTGCTTTTTATTGCCCTCTGGATGGTTATTACCGGCTTAATTGGTTATTGCCCCTTGTATAATCTATTAGGAATAAATACAGAAAAGTAGTTTTTGCTTGTAGGCTGACGCTGCTTCTCCTTGGGTAGTTTTACCTCCCCCATCTTGTAAATACTTTATAAAAATAACCTGAAATTTATTTTACTAGTTAGCGAAAGATAATTGTGAGAGCTCCGAAAAAGTTGATTTTGGAACCTGAGAATGAAATTCTCGGTTCCAAAATACAAATTGCTCTCGACGAGAAAAGGAACCGAGGCTTTTAGCCTCAGGTTCCGAACCCTTAATTTTTCGGAGTTCTCATTGTAGGGAGAGTAAAATATGAGGAATGGAGCTGTCCATTATGGTTATGATGTAGCGAGTTTAGCGCGAAGGTTTATGCTGGAGCCCGGCTCTTCTGGTACGCAAAAAGCCTTGAGAAGATATCTGGCTGGAGAAAGATTGCCCCTTGAAAGTCTACAATATTTAGCTTGTGGTGGGGGGCGGCGGGTAGGCATTTATGATCCGCGGACTGGTCGCAAGATCCGCGAAGATAAAGGTACTGATGCAAATTATGCGGCGTCAAAGCCAATCCTTCTTCCTGTTGCGGCAGCTGCTTTTGATTTAGAGGTTGCTAATAGGCAGAATATTGGTCGGGGGGCGGGCGCAAACGCAGAGAT
>JBDRMQ010000021.1:0-4813 GCA_043811955.1 bacterium
AACCAATTCATCAAAAGAAATCCCCGCTGCCAAAGCTTCGGCCGGCAGGTCTGACCGTTCTGTCATGCCTGGGATTGTGTTCACTTCGTGGACATACGGGATATTATCACGTCCAACAATCATATCAACCCTGGAAACACCATAGCACCCCAAAGCCTTATGGGCATCAAGGGCAATTTGCTGGACTTTTTTAGTCATGGCTTCTGACAGCCTGGCCGGCAGGATAAATTTAGTCAACCCTTCAGTATACTTGGCTTCATAGTCATAAAATTCTTTCTTGGGTACAAGTTCTAAAACAGGCAAGGCCTGCAGGTCGCTGTATTTACCGATTACACCGACAGTTACCTCGCAGCCTTTAATGTATTCTTCGACAAAAACATCTTTAAATTCAGCCACTGACTCGGTCAAAATCTTTTCAAAATCCTCGCCATTTTTAATCAGTAAGACCCCAAGGCTTGACCCTTCTGAAGTTGGCTTTAAGACAAAAGGATGGGGAAAGGTTTCTTTGACTTTTTTCGCTTCTTTTTTCAAGTCGCAACTGGCATCAATCTCAATAAACTGCGGGGTGGGAATCCCCACTGCCTCAAAAATCCGTTTAGTCGCCAGTTTATTCATGGCCAAGGCCGAGGCAAGGACTTTCGAGCCTGTGTAAGGGATATCTGCTAATTCGAGCATCCCCTGCACCACTCCATCCTCGCCATAGCGGCCATGGAGGGCAATGTAGACAACTTCAATTTTTTCTTGTTTAAGTTTTGTGATTAAATCGTCATCAAGGTCAGAAGAGATAACATTAAAACCTTGTTTTTTCAGAGAATCCAAGACCCGCTGGCCAGACTTAAGGGAGACAGAACGCTCGCCTGAGCGGCCCCCCATCAAGACGCAGATTTTTTTTTGCTTTAGGTCCATTGCATTTATTTTATCATAAACTGGTGAGCAAAAAACAATAGACCCAAATTAGTTCCTCTTTCCACCCCAGGAATCTTTGACAAAGCCAACAACCTGATTAAAAGACAGGCTGAGCTTGATTAGCAAAAACCCCCAATTCCCATAGCATTAATAAATGTTGCTTTACTCAAATCAACAACTCTTGGGATCAAATGCCCATCGGCATAAGGAAGATCTCGATAATCAACAGAACCCAATTCATCATAACCATTAACAACCACCATGCGTCCTGACTTGCCCTGAAGCAGCAAGTTGGCTGCCATTGCTCCCATGTTCATGGCCAATCTCACATCAGAAGCTTTAGGACGAAGGGAACGGAATTGATAACCTGCACTCTGAGCAACAACCTTAGCAGGAATTCCAAGTTTTTTAGTCTCTCTCCTAATCAAGTCAGCCAAAGGCTGTTCAATTTTCACATCAGCCACTCTTGGATTATTATGAGCATCAACACAAATAACGATCCGCTTACCATCAGAAAGCTCTTCTTTGGTCAAAAGCCCTTCAACCTCAAATTCAATGGCTTCACTTTTTTCATTAAAAGTCACAGGTCTTGTAGGCAATTTTCCGGCCAAGCCTTCTGAAACTACAACAACTCCGTGTCGAATACCATCATAAGTATTGTTTAGGGTAATCTTAGCTACTTCCGTTGCCAAAAGATCAGCACATAATTTTAAGTCGGCATCTGTTAAACTCTGGCCTTCAATTGCCCGAGCAAACCGAGAAAAACTCAACAACTTTCCATTAACTTTTAATACATTTGAGATACGAGCAATTAAATCATCTTTCTTGGGAAAATCTGCGTTGGTTAAGCTAAGAATTTCTCTTAGCCCTTTAACTGAGAACATTTCAGGGATAAGGATAATGTTTGATTTAGCCGCCAACCCTGCTTCAAGAGCCCACGAACCCGACATCCGGCCCATAATACTGACAACATAGAGCGATATCAGGTCTTGCGTCATAGCATCATCAGCCAGAGACTTCAACATTAAAGCAGTCTCGGCTACGGCCGTATCCGCACCATAAGTTCGCTGGGTCCCAGGAACATCATTATCAATAGTCTTGGGAACCCCATTCATAGGAAAGCCTGCCAAATTCATTCTTGCTCCACTGGTATTGCTATCATCACCACCAATTATAATTCCACCTGTTAGCCCCCACTTCCTCAATTGAGCAACCAACTCCCCTCTCTCATTTTCTGTCGGGTTACGCCTAGCTGTCCCCAAAAAAACGCCCCCGTCAAGTTCTACCCCATCAAGTAGGTTTCTGCCAAGAATTATTGCCTCCCCACTCATCATCCCCTCAAACCCATCAATAAAACCAACAACATTAACCTTAGGATGTTGGGCAGCAGCATCTACTATACCTTTAACAGCAGCACAGCTTCCTGGCGCTGGCCCACCACCATGAGCAGTCATAATCCACTTTTCCCCGTTATCACGTGGAAGCGGGGTCTTATATAAATTTATTCTCATATGTTGAAATCGTGTTGCTAAGCTCATAATCATTTTCCCCTTTCAATTTTATTTTTTCGACCTTGCTCTACACCATTCTCTTTTTTATCGCTCGCATTTCCAAAAAATTTCACCTATTTTGACAAGGGGTTAATTTTCTCATATAATAGATAAATCATGACCTACAACGTAACCTTAATTCGTGGAGATGGCGTGGGGCCAGAGTTAGCCGAGGCTACCAGAAGAGTACTTGAAGCTACCGGCGTTAAGTTTAACTGGGATATCCAGGAAGCTGGCGTTGATATTATGGAAACAGCTGGCACACCGCTACCGCCACAAGTCCTTGAATCAATCCGCAAAAATAAAGTCGCCATAAAAGCACCGATTACTACACCTATCGGCACTGGTTTTCGCTCAGTCAACGTCGCTATCCGCAAAGAACTCGATCTTTTCGCTTGCTTGAGACCAAGCAAGACATATAAAGGGGTCAGATCAAGGTACGATAACATTGATCTGGTCATTGTCCGAGAAAATACCGAAGACCTTTACGCAGGAATTGAGTTTGAAGAAGGAAAACCTGAAACCAAGGAATTAATTGAAGTAATTGAAAAAATCGGCAAAAAACCAATTCGCCCAGATTCAGGCATCAGCATCAAACCCATCTCCCGCACCGGGACTGAGAAGATTGTCCGCTTTGCTTTTGAATATGCAGTAGAAAACAAGCGGAAAAAAGTAACTGCGGTTACCAAAGCCAATATTATGAAATTTACTGACGGGCTCTTTTATGATGTTGCCAGAGAAGTTGCTAAAGAATTTGAAGGCAGGGTTGAATACGAAGAACGTTTAATCGACAACATGTGCATGCAGCTGGTGCAAAAGCCGGAAATCTATGACGTCATGGTTTTACCAAACCTTTACGGCGATATCCTCTCTGATTTGTGTGCAGGCCTGGCTGGCGGGCTTGGCATTGCCCCAGGAGCCAACATTGGCAAAGATATGGCGGTTTTTGAAGCTGTCCATGGTTCAGCCCCAAAATATAAGGGGCAAAACAAGGTTAATCCTACAGCCTTGATCCTCTCTGGGGTAATGATGCTGCGCTACTTGAAAGAATTTGAGGCTGCTGATAAGCTTGAAGCAGCTGTGGCCAAGGTAATAGCCGAAGGAAAATCCGTTACTTATGATATGAAACCCCATCGCGATGACCCAACAGCAGTTGGCACATCCCAAATGGCCGACGCTATTATAGAAGCTCTGTAAAAGGAGGCCCATTAAATGACAAATGACAAATCCCAAATGACAAATGATGGTAAATTATTTGCTAAAATTAATGATCAACTAAAAGAGGCGATGAAATCCAGAGATGAGATCAGGCTATCGGTCCTGCGCATGATGAAGAGCAAGATCCTCTATGTTAATGCCCGCGGGGATTTGCCAGACGCAGAAGTTATAAAAATCATTAAAAAATACGCAAAAGAACTTAATGAGTCCATTATTGAGTACCAAAAAGCAGCTCGCGAGGATGAGGTAAAGAAAATTAAAGGGGAACTAAAAATTGTCGAAGAATTCCTCCCTCAAGAGCTCTCAAAAGACGCGATCAAAGCCATTGTTGAAAAAACCATCAAAGATATTGGGGCAACCTCTATTAAAGATATGGGCCGCGTCATGAAAGAGTTGACAGCCAACCCAGCTATTGATGGCAAACTCGCCAGCACAATGGTCCGCGAAATCCTAAAGTAATGCAAATCATCGGACTTCTCATCACCGGCCTGGTTGCCGGCATCATGAGCGGCTTGCTGGGCATTGGCGGCGGCACAATTGTTATCCCGGCCCTTATCTATATATATGGTATGAGCCAGCACATGTCGCAAGGCACAACCCTGGCCATGATGGTCCCGCCAATTGGCCTTTTGGCAGCTTGGCATTATTGGAAAAACGGCAATGTTAACATTGGCTGGGCTGCCATAATTTGCGTTGGTTTCTTTTTTGGCGGCTTGATCGGCGCCTATTTTGCCAACTTTATCCCTGACTTTCAACTGCGCCGGATCTTTGGTGTTTTTATGCTGGCCATCGCGCTCAAGATGATTTTTTGGGGCTAATGATCACCATCATCTTTGGCCAAACCGCAGTTGGCAAAACTCAGCTCGCTTTAGAACTAGCTAAAAAAATAGACGCTGAGATAATTTCTGCTGACTCAATGCAGGTCTATCGCGGAATGGATATTGGCACAGCCAAACCAAGCAAAAAAGAGCAGCAAGGTATCCCCCACCATCTTATTGATATCAAAGATCCTAACGAAGAATGGACAGTCTCGGACTTTGTCCAAGAGACTCAAAAGCTACAAGCCAAAATCCAGAAAAAAGGCAAGGTCCCGATAATTGTCGGCGGCACCGGGCTCTATCTCTGGTCGCTAATAAATG
>JBDRMQ010000022.1:0-4519 GCA_043811955.1 bacterium
CATATATTTCATCACCACCACATTCACCAACCCCTGATAGGGCTGATCCTTACTAACGTAACCATGGAAAAGATCTTTAACAAATGCCACTTTGACAGATTCCCTTTCTTTCTTTGTCCGGTTATACAATTGCCGCTCCTGCCACTCAATCTGCCGGCTGTCAATCATATGCCACAAGTCTTCCTTCACAAACAAAAAGTTCTTCTTGGCAATAATCACGTAATCTATCCCATACTTTTTAACGAGGGTTTCCTCCAAAAACTCATACCCCCAATACCCCCGATCAAGAATGATCTCGTCCATAATCTCTTTAACCTTGCCAACATGTTGCTCTAAGTCATCAAAGATTTTGAGCAGCAGTTCCCTTTCAACAGAGTTGATTGGCCCAATGGCAAAGCCCATTATCCGCTCCCTTTCTTCCTCCACATTCATCAGCAAGACTGCTTTGTAGCCATACTTCCATTTCTTCTTCTTGTCGTCCCAAACCTTGCCTATCCCTTCATACGTTTTTCCACACACTTCTATCTCTAATCCATCGGCGACATACGTCCTCCCTCGCACCCAACGCTTCTGCCGCATGAAATTAACAAAGCCGTAAAACTCTTTTTTGCTTTGCTCAGTTGTTATTCGCTTAAAGTAATTACGCACACTATCCCGATGAATCACCCCTTTCCCATCTGCCTTAGCTTCTTGTGTCTCGCTAAAAGTGAATCCAAGCTCCCGCATCAGCTTGGCGTCCTTGATCACCTTGTCAGCCTTGGCCAGATGCCCCACATGCAATAACTCGTTTAAAATCGCTATCCCTCCGAGCTTTTGCCAGTCTATACCATTATTATTCCAGCCCGCTGGCTTCACCAGCAACTGCGGCCAGATCTTATTTTGCATCAGAAAATCTATCGCGAATTCATTGGCCCCATATTCTGTTAACACCGATTCTGTTTTTTCTCCAGCCAAAATCGCTTCTTCTACCGCCTCATTGTTTTGCGTCCAGACCCTGATGTTTTTCTCCTGACTCATAACTTTACCCCTTTCTTCATCTTTGATTGATTGATCTCAACCAGCAAACCATCAATTTCTCGACCGATTTTTCGCAATTGAATGATATCTGCCAAATATTGCGAATACTGCCGTGCCAGCTTAATCAGCTTCTCGTTTTTTCCCAGATAAATATTAGTGTATTTTCCTTTCACTTTGAGTTGAACATAATGGTAAGGACCATGGCCTTTGGCCCCTTTCTTTTTGCAATGGCAGTATGGTTTGCCGCAGCGGGCATACCGCACGGTCAATGGCCCTGCCAGCATTTCCCTGGGCTTACCCATTAATTTACTTTCCAGCTTCCATCTCTCCTTGCGCAAAGCCACGATCCGTACTCTTTTAGCTGTTAGGTCCATAAATATACCTCCTTTATTATATATTATACAGGAGGAAAGAAGAAAAACAAGCCGCTTAGCTTAATTATTTTTTACCTGGACTGCTTTTTGCTTAGCTATCGCTAAATTCTAGAACTTTCAATTTCTCTGTTTAAAAAATCGGAGCAGCGGGATTCGAACCCACGACCTCACGCTCCCGAAGCGTGCGCTCTACCAAACTGAGCCATGCTCCGATTTATCTATCCATATATTTATTGATAGCAGCATCTGTGCGCAGCTCTTGACCAGATAAAAGACGTTTAAGATCGTGACGGTGAGTGTAAACAGCTAGCAGAAAAGCGCCCAGACCAAAAACTATTACCTCAGACCTCATCCCTAACACCAACATCGCCACTGGCAAACCTGCCAATACTATAATAGTAGAAGGAATAAAATAACGAGTTACCAAGATTGTTAAGATCCAAAAGACAAAAACCAAGATACCAAAAACTGGATCAAAGGCAATCAGGGCTCCCCCAGTTGTAGCTACACCCTTCCCTCCTTTAAATTTTAAGAAAATTGAGAAGTCGTGGCCAACAATCGAAGCCAGAGCCATAAAAGTCACCACCCAAGGGGAAAGGCCAAACTTTAAAGCAAAGAAAACAACCAGAAAGCCTTTGCCAACATCACCAACCCAAGCCAGCGCCCCTACCAAAGGTCCAGCTACAACTAAAGCATTAGTCGCGCCAACATTCTTGGTCCCTTCTTGTTGAATATTTTTGCCTTTTAACTTTGCAAAAAGATGGCTGAATGGAATAGAACCAATTAGGTAGCTTGATAGAATTGCAAGTAAATTACTCATATTATTAGTTATCGGTTTCGACGCGCGCCTGCCTGCCGGCAGGCAGGTATCGACTGACGTTTTCGTTATCGGCCGACAAACAATACCGATTAACGATACGGGCCGCGACAACAACAACTGGCTACGATACCTTTTCCAACCCAAACGCTTTGTGTAATATTTGGACTGCTTTTCTGCCCTCTTCTTTTTTAACCACACAAGAAATTTTGATTTCAGAAGTAGCGATCATCTGAATATTAATTTTAGCCTCTGACAGCGCCTCAAACATTTTGGCCGCTGTCCCTGGTTGGCTAACCATCCCAATCCCCACTAAAGAAACCTTGCAAACTTCGGCCTCAGAGATAACATCTTCAGCTTTAAGCTCTTTTGCTACCCGCTGGGCTACATCAAGTGCTTTTTTTAAATCTGGGCTTTCAACGCTAAAAGCCATGTCTGCCAAGGACCCTGCTGAGTGGACACTTTGCACGATCATATCAACATTAATTTTCTCGTTAGCTAACGCAGTAAAGATTTTCGCGGCAATACCCGGCTTATCAGGGATCTTTAAAATACCTATCTTGGCAATATTATTATCAAGGGCAATGCCCCTAACCGCCTCTTTCTTTTCCATCTTTCCTACCTCCTTAAGGATTCTCTCTGGAGACATAATATACGTCCCGGAAATGTCTTTGGTACTTGAACGAAGATGTATTACCATATTATATATGCTGGCACACTCAACTGCCCTTGGGTGAAGGACTTGCGCGCCAAGACTAGCCAGCTCAAGCATCTCTTCATAAGTAACATCTTTAAGCTTACTGGCATCGCTCACAATCCTAGGATCAGTTGTGTATACCCCATCAACGTCAGTATAAATATCACAAACATCAGCTTTTAGCGCCGCGGCAATGGCAACCGCGGAAGTGTCTGAGCCGCCACGGCCAATGGTAATAATATCTCCCTTGCTATCAATCCCCTGAAAACCAGTAATTACCACAACCTTGCCGGCTTTTAGCTCTTTCTCCATTCGATTAAGATGAATATGGGTAATCCTGGCTTTTTTATAAATATCTTCTGTTTTAACCCCAGCCTGGCCGCCGGTCAGGGAAACAGCAGGACAATCAATTGATTGCAAAGCCATAGCTAAAAGAGATGCAGAAACTTGTTCGCCAGTAGAAATTAACATATCATATTCGCGAGGATCAGGCTCAGGAGTAATTTGCTGCATTAAATCGATTAGCTCATCAGTGGTGTGTCCCATAGCAGAAACAATGACTACAACTTGATTCCCTTGGTCTCTAACTTTCTTGACCTTTTTAGCTACATTTTTGATTTTTTCAGACGTACCGACCGAGGTCCCGCCGTACTTGTGGACAACTATTGGCATGAATAAATTATATCACAAAGCCTTTAAAGTACGAAGCTCAGCCGCAGTTAAGGGAACATATTCCCCAAGGGGCAATTGTCCTAAATGGATGTTTTCAATCCTAATTCTTTGCAGGCGTACAACTTTATTCCCAACAACCTCCACCATCTTCCTGATCTGCCGTTTCTTCCCTTCTTTTAAAATAATACTAAACCTGCGGCTGCCAAGCTGCTTAATCTTGGTCGGCAAGGTCTCGGTGCCGTCGACAACCACGCCCTGCCCCAACCTTTCAATTTGTTTATAAAAAATCGGGAATTGAACTGTTACGACATACTCTTTCTCGTGTTCATAACGGGGATGCATAAGTTTATTGGCCAGATCACCATCATTTGTCAGGAGAATTAAGCCTTCAGAGTCCTTATCAAGCCGGCCGATCGGGTAAAGCCGCTCTGACACGTCTTTGATAAGATCAATTACTGTGGGTTCTCTGGGATCAGAGCAAGCAGAAACAATCCTGCGGGGTTTATTTAATTTAAGATATATCTTCTTCCCCTCCCGCTCACACCTCACCCCTCTTACCTCAACCTTATTTTTGTCAGGGTCAATTTTTGTCCCTAATTCTGTCACCACCTGGCCGTTAACCTTAACCTTGCCGGCCACAATCAGCTTTTCAGCGGCCCGGCGCGAAGCGACTCCGCAGTCAGCTAGGTATTTTTGCAAGCGTATTTTTGATTTCATAGTAGACCTCTCGATGCTAAAGATTTCATCTTCAAGCCCCTAAATGAACCGTGCTCGCGGATTTCCCGCACACGGCTCTGCAACACATGATTTTCACCAAGTGTTATATATGGCATAAGTAAGTTTCGGTTCGGGTAAAGGATTTATTTGTATGTATTCACGGAAAGATGTCCAATTCCATGTTCTCTTCTGACTGCGACGGTTCAACCACTTGAAAATTAGCCT
>JBDRMQ010000023.1:0-4131 GCA_043811955.1 bacterium
ATCTCTTGGCAGCAAATACCACACTGCTTACATTTGCCCCCAATCTGCCACTGAGTTTTGAAAATAAGCTTTTTGGGCAAATTGGTCAACAAATTATCAAAAAGGACAATGCTAATAAATAATCTTTTGATAAACCTCACAAAATCCCGGCTGATCTCGCTTCCTTATATGATGTAAACCTGGTTATAACAATCGCCCCAAAAGACCACAAGAATAAAATTAAACTAACTAACCAACCAAGAACTGGGACAAAAGAAAGGGCTTTAACCAAAGCCAAACCAAAGATAAAAAACCAAACCGGGGAAAGATCTTTCTTTATTAATCTACTTAAAATAAGTTTGCCAATTACCAGGCTGCTAAAAATCAGACTAACATACATGCCAAAGAAATAAGCAACAAGGAGCATAATTGAAACAGGCAAGCCAATTACTGTAATCATTAAAAGAGTCGCCACAATAGGAATAACAATCACCGACAATAAGCCCCACCCTAAACTCTGCCAAAAGTGTGAGACCATCTGGGTATTGATTAAGCGAACTTGATTGGGGACTAAGAAGATCAAGGCCAGACCCAGGGCAAAAATAGTCAAAATAGAAATAACCCGCCTGACAACCATAAAATCATTAAAGGATCCAGCTATCTCTTTTTTAAAGCCCTCAACATTTGGGCCATCATGGGCAGCGATCTTCCCTTTTATTTGGGCAGCTTTGGACAAATTCATATTTTTAGTTGCGTAATCAACCGCCCCTTTGACCATAGCTGTTTCAACAATATTAATATTGCTCCCGCCAATTCTTAAATCGCGGAATATTTTACCGGCTACAGAAGCTTTTTCTGCCCCGATAAAAACATCTTTCCCAACTCGCGAAGACTTAGCTAAAAGCAAATTTTTGCCGCCAGCAAAAAGGTCCATTTTAACTACCCCATTAACTATAACATCTTCTCCGCCAACAATAACTGTCCCACCAACTTCCCCATTCACAGTAACCTTTTCCCCAAAAGCAACCAAGTTCCCAGTTACAATCCCATCAATAACAACCTCTTTGCCTGCGGCAAAAAGGTTGTCCGTAATAACCACATTCTTAGGAATAATTACACTATCTGCGGTTTTTACATAAAGGGCTAAACCTTGGCTAGAAACCATAAAGATCAACAAGAAGCCTAGCAAAACTCTTTTTAACATAATTCTTCCTCCTTAATACTCTGGCAGTACCTTAGGTTTTTTACCAAAAACTGATTCATATATGGCGGAATAACTATCCTTGCCGCCAATCAACATAGTTGATACAGGAAAAACATCCTGCGCCAGCTGGCTCATTTTCGAGGTGATGATTTGGATATCCCTTTGCGCATGTTTATCTTCGCGTAACCTTGAAACATGATAAAGCTCGCGCACGTTTGTTTTAAACAAAACGCGGCGCCTGTGCGCATTGGTTAGCAAATACTGGGCTCCCAAGGGATTATCTTTATTTAATTTGGTAAAAAGTTGGTCAGTGATAATTGTTATCTGCTTAAATTCTTCTTCAAGGCCAGCCTTTTTAATGCTCTCGGGAATCATCACCCCAAGGCTAGGATCATAGGGTTGAACAGTTAACGTTGCCATACGATGGCGCTTGAGCTGGGCAAAACAAGCAGCAGAGACAACCAATTCATAAGTTAGGTCTGCATACTCAAACTCCCGCTGCGGCCGATCATAAAACTCAGCATGTTTGAAACAAGTTTTGATCAAATCCTTTTTTTCTTTGTCAGACATCGCCTTCACTTTAGCCAAACTTTCTTGATAAGAAAGTCTACTCGTGGAATGAACCAGAGCCACCAAAATTTTTTCATCCCCATCTTCAGAGTAGCCAACCAAGCTAACATCTTGCTCAACTTCCCTCACACCAGATACCTGACACCCCTCACCCTTTATTTCCCCATACGTCTTCTCATCAAAATCATTCGCTTTAGTGAACAAGATAATCGACGGCGCGATTTCAGCAACTAATTTATACATCTCCTGCCCCAGCAGCCTGATTTCAGCTAACTCAGATGAAGCAAAGCGGCGTAACATAAATTCTAAATTGCGGGCATTAACAGTCAAACCAACCTGGCCCTGAGTAGCCAGTGAGGTTACATATCGCGCATCTTCTGGCTCAACCCCAGCTTCAACCATCTTGTGGTAAAACTTATTCTGTTTCTTTATCAGTTCAGCAAATTCCCCCTGATACCTGACACCTGACACCCCATCCCTCACTTCCTCTGGCACAATAAAATCATCTTCTAATTTCTGATAACGTTGGGATTTCTCTGTATATGAACAAAGCCTAAACTTTTCTACCTCTTCCAAGGCTAAGCGGGAAATCCCTATCAGGTCAAAATTAAAGACCGCATGTTCTGCAATTGAATGGTGCCCCATTTTAAAAATAATGGCTGAATTTGATTTACGAGCTTTTTCAACTTCTCCGCGGGCAACCTGACGCAATTCATCAATCGGCCTGGGATCTCTTGAGATGCGGGCATATGAAGCAGACAATGTCTCTGGAGTAACATCCTGGCGAAGGCCATTATGGCTCTTTAGGTCATTGATAACATCAGTATCAAGATTATAACCGGCCAGGAGAACTTTCATAGTTACATTATTTTACCATAAAGCTTTGAGATGCTACAATGAAAAGAGTTATGAACATAGGGATTGATATTGACAACGTTATCGCTAATACCTACCAAGATCTTTCACCTTTTTTCCATGATTTTATGGGGAAAGAACACACCCCATTTGAAGTAGTTGAAATCATGCGCCGCAGAAAAATGCTTATGTGGCGCTACTTTTTTCTTGCCTGGCGAAAAAAAGTTATGAGTACCGTTTCTCTAATTGAAGGGGCAGCCCAAACAATTCAAAGCTGGCACAAAGAGCATAAAATTTTCCTGGTTACTAGTCGGACATTTTTTTTCAATCACCAGACTCGGACCTGGCTAAAAAAATTCAACGTCCCCTACCATGAATTGCATCACGCCAAAGAGACCACAAAATATAAAAAGGTTACTAATTGCCAACTTTTTATTGAAGATAATCTTGAGGAAGCAGAAATCTTAGCTAACCATTGTAAAAAAGTCATGTTATTTGACCAACCGTGGAACCGCCTACCAATCAAGCGAGACAACATCATCCGCGTTTCAAGCTGGACTGAAATTTCCCAAATTATGTGAAATTTTTCTTGTTAGTTTACGATACTTATATAAGAGAGCTCCGAAAAAGTCGATTTTGGAACCTGAGAATGAAATTCCCTGCCTTGCCGCCTGCCTGCCGGCAGGCAGGGCAGGCAGGGCAGGCAGGTCGGTTCCAAAATACAAATTGCTCTCGACGAGAAAAGGAACCGAGGCTTTTAGCCTCAGGTTCCGAACCCTTAATTTTTCGGAGTTCTCTATAAGGAGCGTGGCTAACATTACTGATAAAACAACAATAAACCCAACTTTAACCTTTAACAAAAGGGTTTGGGGTGTTTTGACAGGCAAAGAGAGTCGACTTAGGAAATTATATAAATTATCCTCTGAGCTGGCTGGAGCCTTAATTCAAAAAAGAAAACCTGGACATATCCCTATTATTTCTTTGGACCATTATAGATTTCTGGCTGAAAATATTTCCAGCCAGCTGAAAAAGCATGGGGTCGAAAATGTTTGCTTTTCCCTTAAATGTAGCAGCTTTTCTGCAAATAACAAGGCTAAAGTAAAAATTCTTGCCTCGGCAATCAGGATTGCCCTAAGAGAACTTGGTACCAATGGATTAACAGGACAAGAACGAATTTGTGTAATTAATACTAATAATTGCAGTTATCAATGCGAGCTTTCAATTATAGATATAGAGGAAAAATTAATCGCTATAATAACTTTAAAACTACGAATGCCTGACCCTGAAAATCTAGATGAAATAAGGGGAATCATTTCCGCAAATCCCACCTGGAAACCACTATTCCCGAGTTAACTTAGTGCAGTTTATACCCAACCTGGACTTGAGCCCTGGCTGTATCAACAATATCAACCCCAACTTCAACAAACATTGGCTTGATCCCAAAGGCATTATTAATTATCCCCGAAATACCAAAGCCAAGAGAATTGTTTCGGCTAGAGCCCATATAGCTAACAAAACCTAGG
>JBDRMQ010000024.1:0-13556 GCA_043811955.1 bacterium
GATAAAATTGGGCCAGAGACCCCAAGGTTAAACAAGCCTTGGCTTAAACCAAAAAATATTATGGCTAAGCAAAAGCTCATGATCGGTCCGGCAATGGCCATTTTGAATTCAACGTTGGGCGAAGGGGGTTCTTTGTCCATTTGGGCTACTCCGCCAAAAATAAACAGGGTGATCCCATGGATGGGGATTTTATTGTTCCTGGCCACGATTGAATGCGCGAGCTCGTGGGCCAGGAGCGATGAAAAGAGCATGAGGGCCGAGATCACCGCCATGAACCAATAAACTTCGCTGGCCAGGCCTGGGTTGGTCTGTGGGAAATAGCCGTTAGCTAAGGTATAAATGATCAGGCCAAGAATAATAAACCAACTGTAATTAATTTCAATGGGGATGTTAAAAATTGTGGTAAGCTTAAAAGATTTTTTCATTATTATTTTATTAGAGCGTCGCCAATGCTATAAAGCCACAATATTATAGCAGAAATAATAACTGCGCCTAAGATGTAAAGAAAAAAAACATTATTTAGCAGCAAAGAGGCATAGCTGGCAGCAGGGCAGGCAAAATAAAAAGTTAAAAGAAGCCTTGTCCCTTTTTGGCCTTCCCCTTTTATTATTTGGCCAAGGCCAACAATAAAAAACGAGCAGAGCCCTTCAAAATAATGTATTTTCATTTTAAAAAAGTTTTTTTAATTGTTCTTCCAGTCTAACTCTATCTGTTTGCCAAATCGAACCTGCTTCTTGGGTGTATATTGTTTCGCCCGCGATCATTTCTGACTCAATTTGTTGGCTGGAGAGAGTTCTCCCCCAATTAAGCAAGCGAAAGGTAACTGTGAGGGGGAGATTGGTCTGTGTTTCCCGCAGCGCCGACCTAATTACAAATGGGGCTTTAATAATATTTGCTGGTCTGGTCAGGGCTTGGCTCAAGGCTTTTAAAAATTTCTGTTGGCGCTTGATCCGCCCAATGTCACCAAAAAGATCGTGTCTAAACCTGATATAATCGTGAGCTGCTTGGCCAGATAATTTTTGGTAACCTTTTTTTAAGTTAATATCAAGTCCTTGGGCCCTGTCGGTGTAGCGCATATCTTTTTCCACGTCAATATAAACCCCGCCTAAAAGATCAACGATCTTAGTGATAGTTGTTGGTTTTAGCTCAAAGAAATAATCAATTTTTTGCTTTGTAAAAAGTTCAATTGTTTTCATCATCAGGGCTGTTCCGCCAAAGGCGTTCGCGGCATTGACTTTTTGCCAGCCGTAGCCAGGGATTTCAAGATAAGTGTCTCTGGGAATAGACAGGGCTGAGATCCTTGATTTGATCGGGTTAAAGCGGACAAGCATAATGGTGTCGGCCCGTCCTGGCTGATTAGGCATTGGCTTGCCTGTTTCCGCGTTAAAGGTCATATCTGTGCCTAAGATTAGAATGTTTAGGGGTTTTCTAATTATGCCGATCTTAAGCAGTCCTGGAATAGTTGCCGGGGCAAAAAAATTTAAATAAAACAAAAAAATTGCCGACACGACGATTAAGACAGCCAGGAGCCTAATTAAATTGATCTTCATTGGCCTTGATAGCCGACTGGGATGATGTAGATAGGGTATTCATCAGCAGGAAGATCAAGGGTCTTAGCCACGACATCGTCCCAAAAAGAACCAATTGGTATGGAGCTTAAACCCAGGGTGATTGCCTGAAGATGGATATTTTCGGCCACATGCCCGGTTTCTAAGCAGATATAGCGAAAAGCGCGCGCGCCATATTTTTCTGTGGTAAGAAAAGACCTGGCGGTGATGATCAGGCAGACTGGGGCTTCGCGGACCGAGTCTTGCCCAAGCGAGGCCCTCATTAAAGATGGCCGAATATCTTCTTTTAAGTGTTCAATTAATTGGTGTTGTTTAGGGGCATAGATGAAAACGCCATTTTTCTTGGCGACATAAATTGTTAAAGGATAAATAGCGCCGGCTGATGGGGCGGTGCGAAAATCAAGCTCTCTATCCGTGACCCCTTGGGCAGCCCAGAGGAGCTGGGACAGCTGCTCGGCTGACAGCTCTGTTTTAGCGTAGGTCCGCACTGAGCGTCGCCGATAAAGGCTTTCTTCTACGGAAGTCCTTCCCGTGCTTTGCGGGGTGGGGAGATTGATCGTTTCTTCTGCCAAGGCCAGACCGGCAAAAATAACAACCAACGCGATCGTCGCGACAGCTTTTACTGACATGGGGAAATTATAACTTTTTGCCGTATTTTCTGCAAGGATAAAAGTTGTGAAACTTTATTATTTGTTATAAAATACAGGTTATGTTAATACAAATTTTGTTTGTGTTCTTGTTTGTCGTTAATTTGTTCTTGCTTTGGTCCTCAGTCAAGAAGGGGGCGGTTGTCTCGAAAAATCTGGGGGTGCTTTTTTTTATTTTAATCCCCCTCTTAACTGTTTTCTTTCCGCAGCCTCGTTTTGCTCTTGATTTTTTTTGGTGGAAAGTCGCTGGGCTAGCTATTGTTTTGATCGGCCTGGGACTTGCGTTCTGGGCTGAACGGGTTTTGAGAAATGGCGGAGTAGGGTTGCTTGACGTTGAGCCAAACACCTTGGTTGATCGCGGGCCGTATCAGCTTGTGCGCCATCCGTTTTATCTGGGTTGTGTTTTTATTTTTGTGGGGTGGTGGTGGGTTTGGGCCGCGGTTTATTCATTTTATTTTGGACTTTTTATTTTGCTGGCAATTTGGCTGCTCGCGTGCTTTGAAGAAAATCTTATTCTTAAAAAGAGATTTGGCGGCAAGTTCATGGAATATTATTCAAAAACAGGGATGTTTTGGGTCAAATGAATGGTAATGGTGCCGAGCAAAAATTAATAATCCATGAGTTTCGGCAAAAGATTACTTGGTCAATCAATGTCCGCTATATTATTGCTATTCTGGGATTTTTACTTTTGTCTTTTTCTTCTTTTCGCGGGCCAGAGCTGAAAGCTTTCTTTAATTTTATTCTAGCTGTCTTTGTTTATAATATTACTTGTCACTTGATCTCTTTGTTTAAAAAGATAGCTGTTACTTGGCAGATGGCGCTTTTTTCTGGTTTTTTTCAAGTCCTTGATATTTTGGCGATCTCTTTTCTTATTTATATGACTGGCTGGCTGGAAAGCCCGTTTTGGTTTTTGTATCTGGTTATGATTATTATTTCTGGGTTTGGGCCGCATTTTTACTATACGGCTTCTGTTTTTTTTATTGCTATTTTTTCAGCTCTTTTTTATATTGTTCTTGCTTATTACAATACAGGCCCGATCCAAGCCGGAAATATTACTCTTTCACCGGCTGAGCTGATGCAATCAGTTTACAACAAGGCTGTTTTTGCCACGGTCTCTTTCCTGCTTTTCGCGGCTACGATCTATTATTTTTCTAAATTATTAAACGAGCATCGGGCGGCCTTGGCGCAAAAAAACAAACAGCTTTTGAACGCGTTGGAAGAGCTAAAGGGGATTGACCAGCTAAAGGATGAATTTATTACCACGGCTTCCCATGAATTGCGCACCCCCTTGGCGATCATCCGCGAAAATTTATCCTTGATCACCGATAAAATTGTCGGCAATGTGAATAAAGAACAAGCAGAACTTTGCGATAGTGCCAGGGCTAATATTGATCGATTGACGAAGATACTTGATAATATTTTGGATATTTCCAAGATTGAATCAGCCCCGCTAGAATTTAAGCGGTCCATGGTTGATGTAGTACTGGTGGCGAAAAAGGCTGGCGAATTATTAGAAGGGCGGGCTAAGGAAAAAAATATTGGTTTAGAAGTTAAATTGCCCAAAGAGGCTTTTGCTTATATTGATCCTGACCAAATTATCAGGGTCTTTATCAATCTACTCGATAATGCTATAAAATATAGTAGGGTTGGTGATCGTGTTACTTTGCTGCTTGAAGACCTTGGCCGCGAAGTTCAATGCTCGGTCAGTGATACTGGGCCGGGAATTGCCAAGGAAAATCATGCCAAGATTTTTTCTCGCTTCACTAGAATTCCGGACGAAGATGGGGTGGCTAAAGAGCGAGGTTCAGGGCTTGGTTTGTCGATTTGCAGGGCGACTTTAGAGCTGCATGGCGGAAAACTTAAGGTTGAAAGTGAAATAGGAAAGGGGGCAAAGTTTATTTTTACTTTGCCAAAGGTGAAAGCAAATGGATGACAAGAAAAAAAAGTTGTTGATTTTAGTTGTTGAGGACGAGGCGGATATGATGAAGGCCTTAAAAATTAGGCTTGAAGCAAGCAATTATGAGGTTGTTCTCGCCCATGATGGTTCAGAAGGTTTAAATATGGCGAGGCAAGAACAACCCGACCTAGTAGTTCTTGATATCATGCTCCCTAAGATGGATGGTTTGACTATTTGCCGGATGTTGAAATTTGACGAGAAATTTTCAAAGATACCTGTTATCTTGTTGACGGCCAAAACTCAAAAAATTGATATTCAGCGAGGCAAAGAGATGGGGGCTGATGTTTATATGACCAAGCCTTTTAAGGCCGAAGAATTATTGGCCGCGATTGAAAAGCTTCTGAAAAATAAGACGGGATAATTAGTTTATTATGATTAATAAGCAAAAATTGTTAAAGACCCCGGTTAATCAGCTTAAGCTTTCGCAAAAAACTACAGTGGCTGATTTGGTAGAGGCAATGGGATC
The DNA here is from genome assembly GCA_043811955.1 of bacterium. Lineage (GTDB taxonomy): Bacteria > Margulisbacteria > WOR-1 > O2-12-FULL-45-9 > O2-12-FULL-45-9 > JBDRMQ01. The sequence goes on from JBDRMQ010000024.1 coordinate 4,639, forward strand.
AATGTCGATCCAGGCACGCAATATTGGGGAATGCGCCCAGGTTTTAAAAAATATTTATCAAGACAAAGCCCGGCCAATTATTTTTTTAGGGTTAGCTGGTCCCTTAATTGCCGCTGGCTTGCGTCGGGTTATCAGGGACCTAATTGTTTCAAAGGCAGTGGACGTTGTTGTCTCAACCGGGGCAATTATTTATCAAGATATTTATGCGGCCTTAGGGTTTGGCCATTATAAAGGGACCCCTGATGCCGATGATTCAGTGCTGCGCGAGATGAAGATTGATCGGATCTATGATACTTATATTGATGATGAGAAAGCTTGGCAAACTGATCGGTTTTGCGGCCGTTTTGCTGATACTATTCCTGCGGGCAACTATTCAAGTAGAAAATTCCTGGACCTCTTGGCGGAAAAAATTGATGATGAAGAATCAATTCTTTTTCAATGCAAAAAACTTGGAGTCCCTGTTTTTGTGCCGGCGTTAAATGATTCTTCAATTGGGATAGGTTTAACTGACCATCGCATCCGTTGTGACAAGGAGGGGCGCCAAGGGGTAGTTATTGACGCGATAGCTGACAACTGTGAAATTGTTGAGATTGTTGTTAAGTCAAAAAAGACCGCGGCTTTTTATGTGGCTGGTGGTGTGCCCAAAAACTATATCAATGATTCAATTGTTATGGGTTCTATCTATGGCAAGAATAAAGGGCATGATTATGCTCTTCAAATCACAACTGCGGTAACTCAGGATGGAGGGCTTTCAAGCTCTTCTTTAAGTGAAGGACGATCGTGGGGCAAAATTAAAAAAGACGCAAAATATGCCATGGCCTGGGTTGAACCTAGCGTGGCATTGCCGCTACTCGCTGGCTATGTTTTTGGTAAACAGTTAACAAAGAAGCGCAAAAGTTTGCGTATGAGTTGGAGTGAGGGAGTTTTGAAATGGCAGCTGAAAAAATGATTATTTTAACTGGTGGGGCTGGTTTTATTGGAAGCTGTTTTTTGGCCAAGCTTAATGAGCAAGGAGAAAAGCAGGTTCTAGTTGTTGATCACGATGATTCAGCGCAAAAGATGGCTAATCTTAAAGGGAAAGACTTTTTAGATTTTATCGAGAAGGAAAAATTTATTAAAGAGGTTGAAAAAGGGAAGTTGTCCAAAGATGTTAAAGCAATTTTTCATATTGGGGCTTGCTCCTCAACTATGGAGACAGATGCAGAATATTTGCGGCAAAATAATCTTGAATACTCAAAAACTTTAGCCAAATGGTCTCTTGATAACAGTCTTCCTTTTTTTTATGCTAGTTCTGCTGCGACTTACGGTGATGGTGAGCAAGGGTATTCTGATCAAGATTCAAAAATTCCAAACCTTAAGCCTTTAAACCTTTATGGCCAATCTAAGCAAGACTTTGACCTTTGGTTGTTCGAGCATCAGTTAACCAGCAAAGTTGTGGGCTTTAAATATTTTAATGTTTATGGTCCTAACGAGTATCACAAAGAAGCGATGCGCAGCTTAGTTGTTAAAGCATATCAACAGATAAAGAAAGATCAGAAAATCCGTCTTTTTAAATCATACAAACCAGAGTATAAAGATGGCGAGCAGCAGCGAGATTTTATTTATATTAAGGATGCGACTAATTTAATGTGGGAGTTTTATCAAAACCAGCAAGTTAAGGGGATTTATAATATTGGGACAGGGAGGGCTCGCACTTGGAATGATTTAGCAACTGCGATTTTCACAGCTTTAAGTTTGCCAGTTAATATTGAATATATTGAGATGCCGGAAAGTATCAAAGATAAGTACCAGTATTTTACAGAAGCTGATTTGACGAAGTTAAGGGGAGTGGGGATGCGGTGTGAGCTGCGAGAACTTGAAGCGGCTGTAGCTGATTATGTGCAGAATTATTTAGAAAAAGATTTTGCGATTTTGTGAGGTGAAAAAATATGAATAAACTAATAATGTTATCGTTTCTGTTTGTTTTTATAGTTGCTGGGTGTGCAAATGTTATTGAGAGTTATTCTGTAGTTGATTCTGAGGTTTCTTCTGGCTTAGAAACTTTTACCAGAGCTTATCAGGTAGCGGATGAATCTTCTCTAGCCACAGTTGTTTCAGCAGATTATGCAGACCTTTTAACTAATGAAGGATATAGTGTCGAAGCAAGTTATTATATTTTGACAAGAGAAGCTTCTTATATTGCCAGCAGATTTCCAATTGATAAATATGAATTAAGTTTAACTGGGGTTAACGTTGTGAATGGCCAAAAAGAGGCTTCCTTTACCCTTGATATTTATGGGCATGATGTGGAGTTTCCTGTTTTTAACTATGTTGGTAAGTTATTTGCAACAGCGATCTTTACTCAAGAGGGAGAAACTTGGTTGATTAATAAAGTGCGAGTTAATCGCGGGGTTGTTTCTATAATACTTGATGGAATTATTGATGGGAGCTCACGTGATGAGCCCCAAATCTCATTACTTGTTTATAATTTTTCCAGTGATGCTGCCCTTGGTGGGACAGATGGTGAACCCCTGTATTATTGGGGCTCAATTCCTTTTCCAATAGAAGGGACCACAATGATGAATACTGTTGAGGTTTCTGGTTTGGGAGAGCCTACTGTTTCAGGGTATGCTGGTTGGTGTCGTGGGCCGATAGGTTTTGGGGCTCTCTACAGTCGACCTATTCTTGGGACTTATCCTATGGCGATTAAGATTAAAACATTAGCTGACGAAAATATTGATCTGAATTTTAATTATATTGTTCACTCGGCTAGCGCAGAGGTGGAGAGGTAATTTTTTTCTTTTTGACAAAGAAAACTTAGCTACTGTTTGCCAGAGCCAATTTCTTTGCCCTAGACCATCTTTTAATCTCAGCTTCGCGTTTTAAGGCTTGGCTTCTATTTGACTGCTTTTCAAAATAGCAAATTTTCTTGGGGGGATTGGCCCTGGTGAAGTGCCCTCCTTTGCCGCTTTTATGTTCCTTAAAGCGGCGCTCAAGATTTGTGGTGATGCCGGTGTAGAGGGTTTTGTGGCAGCATTCAAGTATATAAACGTAATAAGACATGGTTATTATTATTATACCTTTGTCGACTCGAGCCTCAAACCGCAATTTTAGCTATGATATAATCAAATAATGCGCCTACTCCTCAATAACCTTAAAATCAAGCTGGAAGAGGACGATTTAGCTGCCTATAAGGAGCTGGCAGCCAAAAAACTTCAGCTTGCTCCAGCAGATATCTTGGCCATAAAAATCAACAAAAAGTCTTTGGATTGCCGCGATAAAAAACAATTATATTATGTTTTATCTTTGGAGGTAGCTGTCCCTTCCACCTACAAAAATACAAAAGGTTTTGCGAAAACAAACAAAAAACCAGTCGTAAAAGAGCTAAAATCATCCTTAAAAGAGCGTCCTATAATTATTGGGTTTGGTCCAGCTGGGATGTTTGCTGCACTAACCTTTTTAGAGTATGGCCTTAAGCCGATTATTTTTGAGCGGGGGAAAAAGGTTGAGCAGCGAATGCAGGATATTTCTCGCTTTGAGAAAACTAAAGTTTTGGATCCGGAATCAAACGCGCAATTTGGTGAGGGTGGGGCAGGGACTTATTCCGACGGCAAACTGGCGACCAGGATTAAAGAGACCGGCTATGTTGCTAAAGTTATTGAAACTTTTATCAAGTTTGGCGCGGCCCCGGAAATAGCTTATCTTAACAAGCCCCATCTTGGCACTGACCAGCTTTGCCGCATCATTAAAAATATCAGGGAATTTATCCTTGCTTCAGGTGGAGAAATTAACTTTCAATCTAGAGTAACTGATCTTATTATTGAAAAGGATATTCTCAAAGGGATAGTCATCAATGGCCAGCAGAAGTGTTTTGGCGGGATTTTTGTTTTTGCGATTGGGCATTCTGCCAGAGATACGTTGCAAATGTTTAAAAATAGAGGGGTTAATCTCGAGCAAAAACCATTTGCCGTGGGTGTTAGGTTGGAACACCCGGCAGAAATAATTAATTTGATGCAATATGGAAGAAAATATCAGCATCATGAAAAATTGGGGGCGGCTGATTACGCCTTGACTCACCAGGGAGTCTTTTCTTTTTGCATGTGTCCTGGGGGAGAGATCGTTAATGCTTCATCTGAGAACAAGCGGTTGGTTTTAAACGGGATGAGCAACTCAGCCCGCAGCAGTCTTTTTTCTAATGCTGCGATTGTGGCCCCTGTTACTCCTGATGATTTAAGCTGTGCTGATCCCTTGGCTGGCCTTGAATTTCAGCAGATGATTGAGGCGAAAGCTTTTAATAACTGGCAGGCACCAGCCCAAAATTTACTCGACTTTTTAAGCTCAACCAAGTCTGCCAAGATCAAACCTAATTCTTTTAAAATGGGGACATTCTCCGCCGACATAGCTGAAATCTTGCCAAAATTTATTTCGGCTAAGCTTGTTGCCGCGTTTAAGCACTGGCAAGCCAGATTCCCGTTGTTTGTTTCTGATCAAGCTGTTATGCTGGCGCCAGAAACTAGAACCTCGTCTCCTGTTAAAATTGTACGAGATGATCAGCGAAGAGCGGTTGGACTTGCTAATTTTTATCCAGTCGGTGAGGGCTCTGGCTATAGCGGCGGGATTACCAGCTCAGCTGTTGACGCGATCAAGACGGTGGAGGTTTTGTGCTACTAATACTGCTTGTTGTATGATATACTAAAAACAGTAAAGTCGAGATTAATAGTTGAAGATCATAAATATTCTGCAAGATGATCGTGACGAAGCCTCATGTTTTAGGCCTCACATCCTGTTAATCGCAGAAAATAATCAAAAGGAGGTTCAATCATGAAAAGTATTTTTGTAGGTAATTTACCTTGGTCTGCCACTAATGATGATCTGGAACAAAAGTTCGCTGAATTTGGCGAAGTAAAGTCAGCCAGAATCATTATGGATAAAATGACCGGTAAATCCAAAGGATTTGGATTTGTTGATATGGATGACGATGCTGCTCAAAAGGCTATCGCTGCTATAAGCGGTTCTAAATGGGAAGATCGTGAAGTCACATGTAACGAAGCCAGGCCTAGGGAAGAAAGACCAAGCAACAGAAGAGATTCTGGCCGCGACAGATTCTAAGTAAATAGCTTAGTTTTTAAAAAATTAGCCCCTGGACAAAACTTGTTCAGGGGCTTTTTCTTTTATGATTTGGATCTATCCAGAACATCAAGCTCAGTAATTATCGAATCGCGTGATTTGACAAAATAGATTGAAATTTTTAATGAGGAGGGTAGATAGATAATTGATAGGTAATGTGAGGGCGAAAAAGATTGTTTAACCCGAGCCCTCTAAAGGAGATAAATATGTCGCTCACATCAATGATTAGGGCTCGTGTTCCGGTTCCGTATCTTCACGGTTTATCTCGACTTTCTAGGAATACTGCTGTTGGAGCTGAAAAAAGAGGCATAATGTTTCAGGTTCGACACGATGGACTGTATAGTATTAAAGCACGTGCTTTTGATGGGAATCAAAGATTATTAGAAAGCGCTTGGCAAGATGAGCCAACAGCTGTTGGATTTGGATATTCTTCTCCGGATCGCGTGATTGTTCCTGATCAGGTAAAAGAACTTGTTGAGAATAAAAACTTATGGGAGGAGGGTCCTGTCCCTTTGTCACGGGCAGCAGCCAAAGCTTTATATGCTCAGGGAATTCGCACAGTATTTATCATAAAAATTAATACAAAAGATACCTTGGCCCATGTAGTGCGCAAGGTGGGACGGTTAGGTCTTTCGCCAGAAAATGAAATTGTAGGAGAAAAAGGGCTAATTCCATTTAACCCATTTGTGCCGGGATATTACGCCCACCGAGCAGGAAACGTCCTGGTCATTGATCAGGGGGAGACTGGATAACACCTTTTTACTTGGCCGCTTTCTGGCTCAAGTGCCAACAGCCAAAGAACTAACTATGGCTTGGACTTACCCCATCACCTTGAAATGGTCTGTGCTTCTGCTGGCAGGCAGGCTTTGTGCAGGGTTTAATCCTGTACTATTTTGGTCCGGGGTCAAGGTGATGGGGTTTATCAAGAACATCAAGCTCAGTAATTAAGATTTCGAGATCTTTATAGCCAGCATCGAGTCTTTGTTGATGCTGGTGAGCTATGATCTGCAATTTTTGAATCTCTTCACCGCTCAACACAGTCGCTGCCTCAACTAATTTATGATTAAGCTCTTCGAGTGCCAAGGCTTCTCTATCAAGCTGCTTTTCAATCTTAGCAATCTTACTATGCAGCCCTTTGTTTTTTTTATTGTACTCTGCTTCCAGCTCTTGTTGTTTCTTTTTTTCTGTATTGCTCTGCTTAACTTTTTGTGGCTTCTTGCTCTCTTCTTCCCAACCGACTTTGTCCAAAAAGTCCTGGTAGGTGCCGCTAAAAACAAAAACGCGATCTTCATTAAATATAATAAGCTTATTGGCCAAATGATGGAGAAACATTTCGCTATGGGTTACGATCACGACTGCTCCGGTAAATTCGTCAAGGGCGGCAATCATCGAATCGCAGGATTCGACGTCCAAATGGTTGGTTGGTTCGTCCAGGAGGAGCAAGTTGGTAGGGGAGAGCAGGATTTTTCCCAAGGAGACTCGGCTTTTTTCTCCGCCAGAAAGTACAGAGATCTTTTTTAACGCTAAATCTCCCTCAAACATCATAACCCCGCAGGTCCTGCGAATATTAGAATAATTCATGTCCGGCCGCAGTTTAGCGAATTCTTGTTCTATGGTAAGTTTTGGGTGCAATCGCTCAATATTTGTCTGGCCAAAATAGCCAATTTGACATTTTGGATGTGGGATGATTTCGCCTGCTTTTGGCAGAAGCTCTTTGGCTAGCAAACGCAGCAGGGTTGATTTGCCTTTGCCATTTTTACCGATGACGCAGATTCGATCTTCTTTGCTAATATCAAGTGAAAGGTTTTCAATTAAGGTGCGATCTGGTGTGTAGCCAAAAGTTAAATTGTTAATCCTCATGAGATTTTGGGCTTCAAATTCTACGGCATTAAAGCGAAAGCCTAAATCCGCAATCTTAGCAATCTCTTTTTTGGTCCCCATTTTTTCAAGCGCTTTAATTCTTGATTGGACTAAGCTGGCTCTTGCCGCTGAAGCGCGGAACCTATTAATAAATTCCATGGTCCCTGCGCGCTTTTTCTCTTCTTTACTCCTGGTTTTTTCATAAACTTCTTCTTCCACCGCGATTTGCTCAAAGATCTTAATGGTATCGCCTTTGATTTTTTTCGTCTTTCCTCGGTGAATAGCAACAGTGTGAGTTGTAATGCTGTTCATGAAATTGCGATCATGGGTTATTATAATAAGCTCATTGCTCCAACGCTTCAAGAAACGCGTTAACCATCTAATTGAGATAATATCCAGATAATTTGTCGGTTCATCAAGCAATAAAAGGTGGGGCTCGGCCAAGAGGACTTTGGCTAAGTTTAAACGGACCTGGAACCCGCCAGAAAATTCTGCCGGAGATTTATAAAACTCATCCTCGCTAAAGCCCAAGCCGCTTAAGATTTTTTCCGCTTTCCAGACCTCATTTTTTTCATCAATTCTTAGTCCCAGGCAGGCTTCAGCCAGCACAGTTGGTTCGGTAAACTGCAAATGCTGCTTAAGATATCCTACGGTATAATTTTTGGGCAAGCCAATGTGCCCAGAATCAGGTTCGCTTTCTCCTGTAATAAGTTTAAAGAGGGTGGTTTTGCCAGAGCCATTCCTGCCGACAAGTCCTATCCGTTCCCCGCTATTAACGGTAAAACTTATGTCGTCAAAAAGTGTCTGCGCGCCAAAAGATAGGGATACATTATTTACTTGTAGCATTAATTAAGAATTTCGTTGGCTAAAGCCTTTATGCCAATTTTATCGTGTGAAGAATAGGGGATTAGTTTATGTTCCCCGACTAAATTTTGAATTTCTTCAAGCTGCTTTGTATACTTTGATTTTTTTATTTTATCAATTTTGTTGGCGACAATAATAATCTCTTTTTCAAAATCTTCCAAATTATGAAGCATTGATAAATCCTTGTCTGTTGGTCCAATATTTGCATCAATAATAAGGACAACTTTTTTTTGTTGATATGGCGATTTAAATAGATACCAATCGATTAGCCCTAAAAGCTGCTCTCGAACTTCACGGGAAGCCTTGGCAAAGCCATACCCTGGGAGATCAAGTAAATATAAAGATTCATTTATTATAAATAGATTTATTTCTTTGGTGCGACCTGGAGAGGAGCTGGTGATGGCCAAACCCTTTTGATTAGTTAGAGAATTGATAACACTGGACTTGCCCACATTAGATCTGCCAATGAAAGCGATTTGAGGAAAACCGCTTTCTAATATTTTATCAGCTCCAGTTATTCCTTTGACAAATTTTGCTGAGGCTATTTGCATATAAACATAATAGCAAATAAATTATCTAAATGCGATTTTTTTGAGGAGGAAAGCTCCCCGAGCTGGACTCGAACCAGCAACACCTTGATTAACAGTCAAGTGCTCTACCATTGAGCTATCGGGGAATGCTCGTATCCAAAAACTTTCGACCTTGGCCACTTTACGCTTTTTGTTTTTTAAACTTTTCAAAACATAAACTTTATATTTCAATGTTCTCTACCATTGTCCGCCAGAGGCGGACCAGCCTCTGGCTGGAGCTATCGGGGACTGTAGATTATTTATTTTAGCAATTTTACTATTTTTTGTCCACTGCTACGTAAAAAACCAGTTTTCATGCAAGATTTTGCCTATTTAATACGATAAATATTATAGGAAGGATAAGTGAAATTTTTGCCCAAAAGTGACGATATATATATAGGAAAGGGCAAGAGATTCCCAAGTTAAGGAGGAACAAAAAATGCTTAGAGCACAGATTTCCAATCTTCGAAAGTTAGGCCAGAATTTAGTTGACCGCTTACCCCAAAATGTTCGCCAAAC
>JBDRMQ010000025.1:0-5926 GCA_043811955.1 bacterium
GGAATAAAGGTAGCTGGCCGAAGCATCTCCCCAATGTTAGCCTCTGGCCCAGCTTTGAGCAAATCTTTGGCGTAGATAAGACCAATGATCCGGTCAAGGCTCTGCTCAAAAACCGGCAAACGTGAATGCCCGCTCTCAATAACCACTTTTTTAACTTCGTCAATTGATTTTTTTGATTCACAAGCGGAAATATCTGGCCGCGGGGTCATGACCTCGCGAACAATTGTTTCACCAAATTCAAAGATCGAGGTGATCATCTCCCGCTCTTCTTCTTCAATCACCCCTTCTTTTTCTCCAGCAGCTAAAATCAAGCGGATCTCCTCTTCTGTAATAAAGGGCCCTTTTTCTGGCGCTTTACCGCCAAACAAGGTAATAAAAGGCCGGCTGATAAAACCAATCAAATAAGCAATTGGCCGCACAAGTGTTCTCATGGTTAAAATAACCGGGGCCACAAACAAAGAGAATTTTTCCGCCCTGCGGATAGCAATTGTTTTAGGAATAATTTCGCCAAAGGTTAAAATAAGAAAAGTCATCAAGCCTGTTGCCGCCCCAATAGCCAGCCCAGTGTTAACAAACCCTTTAGAGACAAACCACTCAAGTATCATCGAAGTCGCCAGGGCTGAGGCCGCGATATTAACCAGGTTGTTCCCAATCAAGATTGTCGAAAGAAAATCAGCCGGGTTTTCTTTGATCTCTTTGACCAGCCTGGCCCCGCGAGTTTTGTGCTCAACCAGTCGATTAACCTTGATCCTAGACAAACTAGTTAAAGCTGTCTCAGCCGCTGAAAAGAAGGCTGACAAAACAAACAAAACAAACAGCACCACAATAGCCGACATAAAATCTCCTTAATTTTAAAAAATCTTTGGCAAAAAGATCAAACCACCCACGACCATCGCCCCCAAGGCCGCCAAAAGCACGGCTGCTGCCGCCACATTCTTAGCCAGGGCTGCTTCTTCTCGCTGGCCTGGCGATAAAATGTTGACCAACTCTTCGATCGCGGTATTAAATGTCTCGGCAACAATGACCATCGAGATAACTATGACCAAAAGGGACAGCTCATAAAAAGAAACCTCTAGCCACCCCCCCACTGCCAAAACAATTGCCCCTAAAAGAAAATGAATTGACAAGTTCCGCTCTGATCTCAAAGCATGCTCCATCCCGCTCTTCGCGTGTTTAATACTTTTGATAATTTTTCTCGGCATTTTGCATCTCCTTTCCATGTTTATATCCGCACAAATGAAGCACCCCATGAATTACAAGCCTTTTCAACTCTTGCTTGTAACTAACCCCATATTTTTTGGCATTGCTTTTGGTCGTCTCAGTTGAAATAGCAATGTCGCCCACCACCCCGTCCTCATTCATGGGAAAAGCTAACACATCGGTCGGCTTATCTTTCCCCCTAAATTTATGGTTGAGCTTATGGATCTCATTATCACCAACCAAAACCAGGTTAATTATACCCTCTACCCCCTCTGATCTCAAAACACTTTTTATTAATCGCTTAAACAACCTGGATATCCGCCCCTACGTTGCGCAATTTCTGCTCTAAATTTTCATAGCCCCGCTCAATGTGATGATCACGATCTTCAACAATCGTCTCCCCTTTAGCCGCCAGACCAGCAATAATTAAGGCCGCCCCTGCCCGCAAATCAGAGACCTGGACCGGCGCGCTAGAGAGCTCCGCCACCCCATTAATAATCGCGCTCTGGCCTTCAAGCTTTATCTCCGCCCCCATCCGATTAAGCTCTTGGATGTGCATGAAGCGATTTTCAAAAACAGTCTCAGTAACAATTGAAGTCCCGCGAGCCATGGCCAGCAAGACCGAGAATTGCGGCTGCATATCTGTGGGAAAGCCTGGATAAGGCAAGGTCTTAAGATCAGTTGCCTTTAAACCTCGCGGGACGTCAACGATAAAAGAATCACAATTAACAGTTACTGAAACCCCTGCCCCTTGCAGCTTGCGCAAAGTTGATTCTATATGCGCGGGAATAATCCCCTTAATTTTTGCTCTCCCGCCAGTTGCCGCAATGGCGATAGCAAAGGTCCCTGCTTCAATCCGGTCAGGAATAATACTATACTCAACCGGAGCAAGCCGAGAAACTCCGGTAATCTTTAGCTCTTCTGTGCCGGCCCCAGAAATCTTGGCCCCAGCTTGGTTGAGAAAATTTGCCAGATCAACAATCTCCGGCTCTTGCGCCGCGTTTTCAATAATAGTCTCCCCCTCTGCCAAGGTCGCGGCCATCATCACTGTCTCTGTCGCCCCAACTGAAGGAAAGTCAATATAAACTTTATTACCAACCAGTTTCTTCGCCTTAACAATGACAAAACCATGTTCCATCTCAACTTCTGCCCCTAGATCTTCTAATCCCTTAAGATGTAGGTTAACCGGGCGGGAACCAATGGCACAACCTCCAGGGAGTGGGACTTTCGCGAGACCTTTGCGGGCTAAAATCGGGCCAATGATAAAAAAGGAAGCCCGCATCTTGGTCACCAGCTCGTAAGGCGCGACATGTTTAACGTCGGTATTCCAAATCTCAACTGTGTTTTTCTGGCTAGCCGAATATTCAGCCCTAATCCCCAAGGCCCGCAAGACGCGAATAATTGTTTTTATATCAAGCAGGTCAGGGATATTGCGAATAGTTGATTTTCCAGGCAGTAAAATTGTCGCGGCTAAAATAGCCAGGGCGGCATTTTTTGCCCCAGAAATTTCAATCTCACCTTCTAATCTTTTATTGCCATTAATTATATATTTTCTCATAATGTTTTTAAGGCTTTGACAATTCGACTCGCTGCCTGGCCATCACCATAAGGATTGCTGGCCTTTGACATTTTATCATAGGCTGCTTGATCTGTAAGGAGTTTACTCGCTTCCTTGAAAATTAATTCCTCATCAGTCCCTACCAGCTTAACCGTGCCAAAATCAACGGCTTCAGGCCGCTCTGTTTTTTCGCGCAAAACCAAGACTGGCTTGCCAAGCGACGGAGCTTCTTCTTGCACCCCGCCTGAATCAGTTATAATTATATGGGCAGCTTTCATAAGGTGGACAAAGGGCTCGTAGTCCATGGGCTCTATCAGTTTAATATTAGACACCCCATTAAGCAATGCCCTAACTGGAGCATTTATATTAGGATTTTTATGAACTGGCAAGACCAGTTCAATCTCTTCTGCAAACGCCTTAGCTAAGCGCAAAAGTGCCTTGAGGGTATTTTGGAGCGGCTGGCCAAAGCTTTCGCGGCGATGGGTTGTAACTAAAACAAGTTTTTTTGTTTTATCAAGATCAATTTCTAACTTATAATCACGCTTGGCAACCGCAAAAAGCGCGTCAATCACAGTATTCCCTGTCAAATGAATATTCTCTTGAGGAACCCCTTCTTTGAGTAAATTAGCCACCGATGTTTTGGTTGGGGCAAAATGGATGTCAGCTAAAGAAGTTGTTAACTTTCGGTTGATTTCTTCTGGAAATGGATGCCACTTATCAAAAGTGCGCAGACCAGCCTCAACATGACCGAGTAAAACCTTATGGTAATGAGCGATCAAACCTGCCGCAAAAACAGTTGAGGTGTCACCTTGGACTAAAATAACAGCTGGCCGCTCTTTTTTTACAATCCCCTCTAAACCAAGCAAAGAGTTAGCCACAATTTGGGTAATACTTTGGTCTTCTTTCATTATATTTAGGTCATAGTCTGCACAAATGCCAAAGAGCGGCAAAATCTGGTCCAACATCTGGCGATGCTGACCCGTTAAAACAATTATTGATTCGAATTGATCAGGAAATTTTTTCATTTCAGCAATTACCGGTGCCAGCTTGATGGCTTCGGGCCGCGTGCCAAAGATGAAGATTACTTTTTTCTTGTTTTTCATACTATTTGATTGTCGCCATTATTAAAGCAATAAAACTCAAGATAAAACAAACCGTGTAAATCGCCAAAACAGCTTCTCGCTTATCAAACCCAGCCCGCAGGAGCATGTGGTGAATGTGGCGGTCATCAGCTTCAAAAGGATTTTTCCCGCTTTTGAGCCGTCTAACAATCGCAAAAAGTGTGTCAAAAATTGGTACCCCAAGAATTAAAACAGGGACAATCAAGGCAACAACTAAGGTTGTCTTAAGCACTCCGACAATAGCTGAAGTTGCTAAAATAAAACCCAAGAAAAGCGAGCCGGAATCACCTAGAAAGATCGAAGCCGGTGGGAAATTAAAACGCAAAAAAGCCAGGCCTGTCCCCAAAAGCGCGGCCAAAAGGATTGCTGCCCCGACTTGACCGGAAAGTATCGCGACAATAAATAAAGTTACGCAGGAAATTAAAGCTACACCAGTCGCTAGACCATCAAGGCCATCAATTAAATTAATCGCGTTGGTTACCCCCACCACCCACAAAAGTGTCAGCGGAACAGCCAATGCCCCAATTGGCAAAATCCCTTCAACTGGATTAGTAATAAAGCTAATCTTGACCCCAAACCAGATTACCAGCAAAGTTGCTAAAACCTGAAAAAACAGCTTGGTCATAGCCCGCAGCCCCCTGATATCATCAATTATCCCCACTAGCAGTAACAAGGTTGCTGATAAAATTATTCCAATGATCAAAGAAAAATCAATATTTTTGCCCGGGAAATCAAAAAATATGAGGACCGAACCAATTGATAGCACATAACCAAAAAAAATAGCCAAGCCGCCTAACCGCGGGGTTGGTTCGGTGTGGACCTTGCGGTCGTTAGGAATATCAACAGCCCCTAATTTAAAGGCTAAATTTTTGACTACTGGAGTAATTAAGTAGGTAATAACAAACGCTAAAACAAGGACCAAGAAGTATATGCGCATTACGGGAATTTATTATAGCATATTTTTGGGGGGGAAACAATTTTCAGACAGGAATAATTGCTCATTGCTCAGCCATTCAATTCCATGTTAAAATGCGAACTCAATGACAGATACCATCGCTAAAATTAAAGAGATTGAGGCCAAGGCTGAAAAGATCGTCAAGTCAGCTAAAGAGGCGGCTTTTCATAATATTAAGGCTATTCATAAACGCTGTGAAGCGGAATTGGCAGAGCTCAAAACAGCCGGCTTGGCCAGAAAAGAGAACTTGCTCCAAAAAGCCGCGTCAGAAGCCCAGGAAGAAGCCAAAACAATTGAAAAAGAGAGCCAAAAAGAGATTGTTAAGATCAAAACAAAGGTGTCGAACTTAACCAAAAAAGCAAAAGAGGAAATATTGCGATGTCTATCGTAGACATGCAAAAGGTCCACATAGTTTCAACAAAAGACTCTAAAAACACCGTCCTCCAAACCCTGAGAGAGAGCGAAGTCTTGGATATCCAGGAAATTAGGAACCAAGACACAGGACTTAGGACTGAGGACACCGGACAATTCGACTACCAGCTCGCGGAATTAAAATCCGCCATCACTTTTCTTGAAACAGCCGAAGCCAGGAAAAAAAGCTTTATTGAATCATTCCTGCCGGCTAAAGAAGAAACTTCGCGGCAAGAACTTCAACGAGTCTGCCAGGAGTTTGACTGCCGCCTGATGCTCAAGAACACCAAAGACCTGGAAGAGCGTCTGGCTAACTTAAAAAACCTGACTAATGACCTAAGCAGCAGGCTCACCACCCTTTATCCCTGGCAAAGCCTGACCGTAAAACTTAAAGACTTAAACAACATGAACAAGACTAAAGTTACCTTAGGGTCAATTAAGATGAAAAACCTTGAAAGCTTTAGGCGCGAACTTGGCCGAATCTCACTAGCAACTACCCTTGAACTGGTCAGCAAGACCAAAGAAAACGCCTTCATCTGCCTCTCTTTCTTAACCGCAGAGGCAGAAAAAATCAATAACTTCCTGACTGCGTCAGAATTCAACCCTACCACCCTGCCCCTGATTGACAAGACAGCTAAAGAACAGATTAAACACCTCCAAAACCTGTTACACGAGAGTAAA
>JBDRMQ010000026.1:0-2483 GCA_043811955.1 bacterium
TAGCCGCTGGCCAACCTGGGTACTGGCGGCAGAGACCTCTTTGTAATAATCGTATTTTCCCCGCAAAAACAATTTATCAGATGTAGTTTGCAAAAAAAGCTGGATTTTTTGATACCAATGGCCAACAAATACTCCAAAAATAATACTTACAAGCAAAAATAATAAATCTATTCTCCCCGCCCGATAAACCTGATAATAAAAAACTAAACTCAAATAAATTGTACCCAATAATATAATAGTTATAATCTCAGCCACTGCCCGACTAATCACAATTGAGGCATCCATCAGGTGAGATTTGGTAATGGCGTAAGAGATAAAAATAACCGTAATGATGGTGGCTAGCGGCCCGATATCAATTAGATTAGAGAAACCAAACAACGGCATAATCAAATTAGTAACTACTGGAAAGATAAATCCTAAAAAGAACCCTAATAAGACATAAACTATCTGTTGCCGCGCTAGCCCGCGATAGGCAAAATACCGCTCAAACAAGCGATAAAAAGCAAAGGCCAGAAAGCCAAGAAAGTAGATCACAAACAAAATATACGCCGGCCCAACAACCAAAGACAAATGAGCACTATTTTGACCAGCAATCCCAGCGATAAGCAGATCAGAAAAAGAGATCCCAGCAAAGAAAAGGGCCAGGATAAACCAGGCGATTATTTGATATGTTCTAGGGACAGCGTCTTCTTTCGGAAAAACAGAAAAGAAATACAAAAACGGGATCGGGATAAAAGCACTAACCATAGTCGCCATTCTGTAGAGCAAAAGGGCTTGGGCGCTGTCTCGTGAGACATCAAAGAACAAGACCAGGGTCACCCACAGTGCTGTCAAGAGCGTAGTCAGGGCATAAGAAATATTTATCTTATTTTTCCAATTGTTTAAAAGAACAAATATGCCTAGAGAGAAATTGCCGTAAATAGCCAAAAACAAAAATACGCTTTTGAGCTCCTGAGTAAACAAGAAATAAATTGAGCCAATAAGGGCAATAGCAATTAACAGTAATAGAATGGGAATATCTCCCCTATATCAAACCACAACAACATTATACAGTAATTATAGGGGGGTGATGGTCAGCAGTCAACTTTGGCCGCGGGCCACGATGATAAAGAGAAAAAGTCCCGCTTGTTAAAACCCTGGGTTGTCCAGGAATAAAAAATTCTCCCCGTGCCTGGTCAAGACTTAAGACGCTCTGGTCGGGCCACATCTCCCGAACCGCGGCTAACATTTTTGGCAAGGCCCCAAGCTGCCACGACCTGGTCGGAAAACCAAAGCTAAAGCGCAGGGCATGATAGTTTTGGTCACCTGGCAGGGCAGCACAGCCGGCCCGACCCCTCGCCACATGCTTTAAAGCGTGAACATGCGCGTCATTGTCAGAAACATTTAATAAATGGTAAATATACGGGTGGGCACAGAACTGACCGGGTCTTGATTCAACCCCATAAAAAACTTCAAGTGCCTTGGCCAAAAAGCCGGGAGGGATTGGCTGACCATCAACCCCATCAACTGTAAAGCTAATCACCGGGCCACGAGGAACAACATCTAAATTTGATTCACCTAATACATGTAGCCAGTCAAAATTAAGAAGGCCAGCCATTAAGCCGCGAGTTAGCACCTCTTCTCTTGCTGCAATTTCTGCCATCCCAGCCTCTTCCAGCACAATAACTGCTTTCCCCAAAGAGGCTTGAGCAATATAGGCCGGGGTCCCGGCCTCTAAATTATGAGCCGGCTCAGCATAATAAATGTCCCCCTCCAACTTTGTCACTCCGGTTATCGCACCACCACCAGGTTTCACGGCTCGGCCTTTAAAGAACTCTACTGGACCAACAACCGCCCCACTCCCATCCCTGGCATAAGTTTTATGACCAGAAAAAGCTACAAAGACTTGACTAGGCAACTCACTTAGGTTTATTTTCATTGAACTTGCCCCCTGAGCATGATCAATAAAAACCTTGGCCCCATATTTGTCAGCAAGCCAACAAACTTTTTCAACAGGATTTTTTATCCCAGTAACATTTGAAGCAGACTCAATACAAACTATAGGGCGGAACCCCAGTCCCTGACAAAAGTTAAGTTTTGACTCTAAACTGTCTAAATCATATGTCCCGTTAGGCTTTAAATCAAAGAAAGAAAAACGATTTGTTTCACGAGCCGGCAACATGCTCGAATGATGGGCAGCTAACGAGCCAACAAAAAAACACTTGGGATCTCTAGTTGCTAAAGCAATCAAGAGATTGAGCCCGTCAGTTGTATTAGCAGTAAAAACTACACCATGATGCGCTGGATCATAGCCTAAAAACTTGCCGATCGCTGCTCGCGCTTCTTCAAAAACTGAGGTCATTATCTCTGCGTTTGCGCCCGCCCCCCGACCAATATTCTGCCTATTAGCAACCTCTAAATCAAAAGCAGCTGCCGCAACAGGAAGAAGGATTGGCTTTGACGCCGCATAATTTGCATCAGTACCTTTATCTTCGCGGATCTTG
>JBDRMQ010000027.1:0-2753 GCA_043811955.1 bacterium
CGGCCGCAGCATGGGCCAAGTTATCATCCAAAATTTATACCAAGGATTAGCCCCATCAATGTCAGCTGCTTCATAAAGCTCTTCTGGAATAGTCTGCAAACCAGCTAAAAGCATTAACATAGAGAGCGGCCAATAGCGCCAGATCGTTGGAATAATTATCGCCCAGATTGTGTTGGGTCCAGATAGCCAAGAAATCTTAACCGGCAAGATCTTTAACCAATCAACCAGCATCACATTAACTAAGCCCCCCTGCTTAAGCCAAATAATACCCCAAAGTAGACCAGTAACATAAGTTGGCACAATCCAGGGGAAAAGAAACAAGGTCCTCACCAGCGGGCGGGCAAAGAATTTGCGGTTAAGCATCAGGGCCACGACCATGCCAACAGCAAGCGTGCCAATGGTTACAATAACTGTGTAAATCACTGTGTTACGCACCGCTTCAAAAAGACCAATCCGGATCGGGCTATGGGGATCGATCAAAACTTTGTAAAAATTATCAAAGCCAACAAAAGGGGCCAAGAGATATTGCTGCAAAGTAAACTGGTTAAGCCTGAGAAAGGACATATAAATGCCCTGGACAATTGGGGAAAGATGCAAAAAAAGCATGGCCAAGGCAGTGGGCAGAATAAAATAATAAGCAAAGCGATAACGCTTTACTCGATGCCACAAACCTTCTTTTTCTTCCTTCTTTTGCATCATATCCCAGCTTCCTTTACATTATATATAGAACAAGATACGTTGACAGGCTTACCGAAGCATTACATTTTTCATTTCAACCTTTGATTTGGCTGGCCCAACAACCATAAACTGAACACGGTGTGGGCTTTTAACAATGCCTAAAACTGGCAAAGATAAATGCTGGAAATCATCGGGATTAAGATCAATTGTTAAGTAATCTTCTTCAAAGGAGGTCGCTGGTTCATCCAGATTAGAGCGGTCAAAAATTTCAATACGTAATCTGACCCAAGGTTCTTGCTTATTAATTTTACCGCGAATATCAAGCTCCAGCAGCGAGGGGCTCTTCATCTCTTCCATGATTACCAAGTTACAGCCTATGTCCGAGCCTTCCCCCTCAAAACAATAGACACCATCTTGCTCAGAAACCCGCTCGCCAGGCTTACCAAATCCGCCAAACAAAGGCTTTACCTTAATCATACTTTTTTTATTATACCATAAAAAAGATGAAATTTCAGCGCAAACCTTACGATATAAATATAGAAGGGAGGTCGGTCATGCAACCGACTATCTATAAGCTTAATCAGGCCATCAGGACAGCCAAGAGAATGATTAATGACAATGTCCCTGGCGGCAGAAAATGTTTAGCCCAAGCACTCGAGGCTAAGTATGCCCTTGAGATGGGCCACGCAAACCCTCCGCCGCCAATCACTCCAGTCGCAGTTCCTGCAGAAAACACAATTCTTCCGGCAAGGTTTTATGAATTAGTGGATGAACTTCGGCAAGGCCAAATAATCTGGACTTCGGCAACTATCCCAACCGTAAGAAACCGTATAAACCGCGAATTTTTAGAAATACTTTTGCCCCTGGCCAAAACCCAAGAAAACACTCCCCTGATAAAATTCGATGAGCGGCAAGAATCATTTCTAACGGTAAGCCTTACCCCTACCCTTGACCTTAAATATTGCTCAAAAACCCAAACAGCTACTCTTCACGCAGGGGGAAAAGCCCTTAACCACATGAGAGCCTGTCAAATACTGGGGATTGAACATGCGGTGGTCGGGTTTGGTTCAACGGCTAGAACCGGCCAGATATTAAGCCAGCTCTGCCAGATAGGCGGGAAACTGCCGACCAATGTTCACCTCACAGAGATCGATGATGACTTGAGAATAGTTACAATTTTAGATGACGAGATCTGGAAAGCCCCTGGACCAAAAATAACAAACAAACAATTAAAAGAAATTGCCGAAACCTTTGACCAACAAGCAAAAAACCATAGTTGGCTTGGTTTGTGCGGCGCCCTGCCGGTCGGTGTTTCTAAAGATTTCATTCTTGATATTTTGGCAAAATACGGGAAATCCCACAAAATAGTTATGGACTCAGCAGATATGTGGGAACACGGCATTGTCAGGCCAGGTGGACCCAGCCCCTTCTTTATTAAACCCAATATGAGGGAGTTTACCGACCTGGCCCGTAAACATTTTTGGGTTGATGCCCTCAGCATTTCAGAAAACAGCTCTCCCACAGACCCTGCGGTTATTGCACTGGCGCGCAAATTTGTGGACGAGCTCAAAATCCCATTGGTTGTCGTAAGCAAAGATGACGAACCCTTTATTGCAGCCAGCCAAAAAGAGACCATCAAGGTTACTCCGCCAAAAGTAGAAGTCTTGGGTGGGGTAGGTTGCGGCGACGCCCTGGTCATTGGCATGCTTGATGTATTAACCAGGCACACAATCGATATTAACGGCAACTTAGAGACAGGCCTGGTAGCTGAAGCTGCCAGACGAGGGTCAGCTTTTGCCGCAGCATCAGCTGAACAGGCAGGAACAGGGTTTGCCAATGATCTTTCTAGAATAGAGCAGCTTGAGCTAGCAACGAGAATTGAAACTCTGTAAAACATTAAACATAAATTCAGCAAAACAGAGAAATTGAAAGTGCAATAATTTAGCCATCTCACGGTAAAAACCCACACGCCTAAAATATATTTGACCTCAGCTTTTGCTTTCGGCATAATCCTCATGTATAATAATGCAATAAATAAGGAGATAGTTTGTGAATATAACTGCCCTGAGAGTAAA
>JBDRMQ010000028.1:0-6707 GCA_043811955.1 bacterium
AAGATACTTTTTCATTTTTTCTTCCCCTTTCATTATATTAACCAGCAACCTTATTGCCTGTTATAATCTCGCCTTAATACTCTCCCTTTACGAGCCCGCCAGAGGTCCCAAGCCAAATAATTCTTTTCTCTGTATCAACAGCAATACGATAAATATATGCCCGTTTTAACTTATCTATATTTTCAGAAGTATATGTCTTCCATGCTTCTCCGCCAAAATCACTTCTAGCCAATCCCTTGAAATATGCAACCCAAACACTGTCATTGTTGTCAACAAAACATGTAAGAATTGAGCGAACATGTGATGAATTTTCCACTGTATAAGTCTCCCACGAAACACCATAATTTAGGCTCTTGCTTAATCCACCGCCCGTAGAAACCCACAAGATGCCGTCATTATCAATAAAGATATCCTCAATCGCCCTGCTAGCCAATCCTTCCCCTGTTGAATAATTTGTCCACGTTTCCCCTTCGTCTTCTGTCTTAAACAATCCTTCCGATCGTGAACCTACCCAAACCGTCCCATCATCTTCAGCAAAAACTTTGACTAGCATAGTTTGCCCTGTAGACACCAACCCATCTTCATAACCAAATCTTTTCCAACTTAAACCATCGTCCTTGCTTAAAAACAAACCATCATTGGTTGCAAGCCATACTTTGCCACTTTTTTTCATCACACTATAAAGGACTGAATCAGTTATTCCGTTTTCTCTGTTATAAAAACTCCAAGTCGCCCCATTATCGCTGCTTTTGTTCAATCCACCAAACCCTGCTGCCCAAATCGTATTTTCTGAGTCAACATAAACAGAATATAAGTTATTAGAAGCTAAGCCTTCATTAGTCGAGTACCTCGTCCATGTTTCACCACCATCCGCACTTTTATAAAGCCCGTTAGCCGCCACCCAGATCACACCATTTTGAGCTAAAAAAGCATCATATATATAAGAATTTGATAGGCCTTCTTCTGTCACATCACTCCAGTTTATATCTGAATATATATTGCTACTATTAACCTCTAAATTCCGGCTGCATCCCACCATCAGCATTATTGCCAACCCAAAAACAAAAATTTTATATCTCATAGCCCATTGAAACAGCATATATTGCATTCCTTTCATTTGTTGGGGTGTAAACATACCAATTTTCTAAAAGAGTGGAAGTGGTCAACCAATTATAGCTGCTGCCAAACACTCCCTGATAACTATAGTACAAGAAATCCAGTTTTAACCTGTCCCGTTCATAGCCAAAGCCTAGAGTATAATCCCAAAGTCCGCTTTCTGAAAAACGATTAAAATAATCAAGACTGTTTTCTCTTGTCCGACTCACCACCCCACCCCGCAATTTTAATCCTTCTAGCACAGATAAGGGAACCTCACCCCCAATATTCGTTGATAAATCCGTATATGTGCCATGTTGGTCAGATTCTGCTTTGACCTTAAGCCCTAACGCCAATATGAAATCTCTAACAGGGATGATTTGCGCTCCCAATCCTCCATTAAATTGAGAAACAAGCGCTATTCTTTTCGTATAGCCACCATAATTTAAAATTAATTTCCCGTCAAACATTTTACCCCCTAGGATCAGGCTTATTCGGGCAAGGCCAGATGTGTTATAAGTGCCGGGTGAAGAACCAGCCTCATAACTTATCCCAACATCATGATAATCTCCCAAAGATAAGCCAAACCAAAAATTCTCATTATGCAGTCTCAGACCGTAAGATAATCCACCAAAATGAGTACCCTCCTCCCCGACTACACCCTCTCTGGAAACTTCTGACCCGCCATAGCTGTCAAATTGGGCCGTATCATCATAAGCAACTGTTAAATCAAACCAATCAGTCAACTGATAACCAACTATAACTGTTCTCTCTTCAAAGCGGCCATTACGATCAAGTGTTTGCACCTCACCGGCAGAATCAATATATGAAGAACGCAAATCTCTTGTTGTCAAACCATAACTCAAACCAATATTAAGGGCTGAGGTTGCCGGATAAACACAATCAACTTGATAACCATCTCGGGCCCCTTTTTTTTCTAAATCATATATTGAGCTTGAGGGCTGGTTGTTTTGCGGAAAATTATTGCTAAAAACATTAGTTAAATAAGAAACAGAGGCATGGCCCTCTTCGATATTATTGATTTCAACAATATTATTTGTATAATCTCTCTCATTCATAATAAGCCCCTCCATATCCCCCATTGCCATAAGTCTTAAATTATAAGCATCTGAACTGGCCGGCCAACAAAGCAAAAACAAGCTAAGCCCCCAAATAAATATTATTGTTCTATAAAATGAGTTTCTCTTATTCATGTATATTTTCCAACTTTTTACATTTAGCAATACCATTGCTTGCCTCCAAGCAGGAATTTTCGGTCATTCGAACTTTCACATACTAAGTCTTCCCTTCCCCCAACCATCTTACTCCCTTCCCAACCAACAAAAAAGGCCGCCTTCTCAAAGCAAATCTTCGAGAAAACAGCCTTGCCAATACCTAAGTCTCCCGTATATCCGGGAACAAGAGGCCTTTCAAATCAGTCTTTGAAAGGAGTGCGTGTACCAACCTTGCGGCCACTGTTATTCAGTTCTAATCCTTTATCAGCCAGTTTTACAAAAAATTTCAGCTGCCCAGCAGAAAATTTTCCCGATTACCACATTATATATAATGCTTCGGGATCCCGCCAGAGGCGGGACACCAGGCGACCGATACTTTTTAATTCTAGCACGCCAAAAGCCCAAACAGCAAGGGAAAGCTGGACAGCTGTGATTTTCTAAGTTTTTGCCGGCAAAATAATCGTGAACTTAGTCCCTTTTCCCAAGGTGCTCTCTGGCGTGATTGTCCCTTTATGACGCTCGGCTATAATTTCGTAAACCATTGACAGCCCAAACCCAAGCCTCTCATTAATTTTACCAAACTTAGTGGTAAAAAAATAATCAAAGATTTTGGGAAGATCGTCCTTGGCTATACCGCAACCAGTATCCTCAACTTCGATTTTGACATATTTATCCTTGTAGTGTTCAAAACTACTGGTGCGAACAGTGAGCTTGCCCCCTTTTTCTTGCATAGCGTCATAGGAATTGGTAAATAGGTTGGTAAAAACACGTCTAAGCTCATCCTTGTCGCCCCAAACAGACGGTACAGGTTCAAGTTCCTTGATTATTTCGATGTTTCCCTTCTTGGGCATAAACCGCAGCGCCCATTCAATCGGGTCTCTAATATCCAATGACTCTGGCTCAAATTTTGTTTCATGCTTAGCATTGTACATTTTGTAAACAGCTTTTTTCATAGACTCGCAAGCAGTCTCCATAAGAGGCAAAGACTCGCACAGGAAGGCGGGGTCTTGAATGGTTTTTAATCGCTTAACTCTCGAAAGAACAACCGCTAAAGGATTTCTGATTTCGTGGCCTACTTCCTGAATGGCCTGGCCCAGAGCGGCCAAACGTTTGGAGCGCTCAAGCTCAATTTGAGTTGTTAGTAATTCGTGTTTGATCTCTTCGTAAGGTTTCATGCGGTCAAAAACAACGGTTGTTTGGTGCATAATCGTATTGAGAAGGGTAATATCCTTAGGGTCGTATTGATTTTCAGACGCTTTGTTGCCCAGGACCATAATTGCTTCAAGATGGTTCGAAGAAAAAAGCGGAACGTACAAATCCAGCCTTGTCAGGCCCAAAGGTTTTATCACCTCTTTAATTTCCTGGGGAAGACCGTCAACAAAAACTGGCTGTTTTTCCTTGTCAAGATGTTTTATTAGAGGGTGGTCTGTGGTAATTTCCCTAAACTCATCACCTCCAGCAAAAACTTTATATTTATGAGGAAGTTTCCCGTCTTGCTTTTCCGCCAGATAAATAACAATCTCATCAATTTCAAGTTGTCCTTTGAGTTGGTCGGCAATAATTTCAACCGTGTCTTCGATGCTAAAAACAGGGGCTAGTTTTTCCGCCATTATGTTCGTTACCTTATCAGAGTCGTAAAAACCCTTGATGAATTTTCTGGCGCCGGTTGTTTGCAAAAAGAGCCTGACTTTTTGAAAAACTTCGCCAATCATAATGCCGTATAAAACTGTCAAGACCGGAAAAATAACACCTATTTGCTGGCCGACAGCAGCTATGTACAACCAGGTTAGCCCCAGATAAACTCCGCCCAATAAAACAACAGTTAATACCCAAGCAACGGTTTTGTTAATAATTACCCGAATGTCCATTAAATCGTGTTTGGTGATGGCGTAGGCGACCAGAACAACATATACAATAACGCCCCAGGTCCCAAAAGGATACAAGTCAAGGCTAAAAACATACGGAAAGGTTGTCGCTCCGCCAGCAAATCCAATTGCCATCCCCCAAAATAAATAATTAATCTGATTTCGCTTTTGTCCTCTTTCTTGCTTATAAGCCTTAAGTAAATTGCTTATGCCCAAAAGTACTAAAGCACTATACAAAATAGGGAAAAAATAATAAAGCGCACCAGCGCTAGGATAGAACAGGAAGGGGCCTCTCGGAACAACCCCCTCAACAAATAGATCCGGGAAAATCAGAGTAAAAACAATATAAAAAAAAGTGGCAAGATAACTAAAGAGTAAAACGCTCTTTTTTTTGCCCGCTATTTCTAAAAACGCATACACAAAATGAAGAAAAAACATAGGAATAAAAATGGCGGAAACGTTAAGAAATCTCCCCCAAAAAAGCGCTTCATTGGCATTATTAGTCACAAATCCCCAAAAAAGTCCCCAGCCCCACATTGAAACCGCAAGACAAAACAAGCTCCATACAATATGAGTTTGTTGTCGCGGGTTATTCAAATAAACAAAAATGGCCGTACCAATACTAGTTATAAATATAGCTAGTCCTGAAGAGGCTAAAATATTCATCGGCTATATTTTAGCTTTTTTAATAGCCAAAAACAAATAATTCATCGGAAAAGAAAATTTTTCAAACTCAACCGATGAAGCTCCCTTAAGTTCTTGCGCCCATTCAATAATTTCTTCTTCCAGTCGATGAGCAAATTTCCAGGCCCCAAGCATTTCGTAATAAGAACGAAAATGCGAGTCCTTAACCCCAGCATTAACCACAATCAACAAGCCGGAATTATTGACCAGGTTGAACAAAGCGAGCATAACTTTTTTAGCCAGAAACTTGCCTAAATAATCGAACAGCCCAGAGGCATAAACAAAATCATGCTGTCCCAGCTTGTCTACAAGCTCATTTTCCTGGGAAAGAAATCTCATGTCCACATGATGATACTTAACAACCAATGTTTCTTTTTTTGATTGATCAATTTTAGCCAAGCTATCTTTAATATGGTACAAAGCTTTCTTTTCAAAATCGACACAAGAGAAAAGTAATGGTTTTTTTATTGCTCCGGCTTCGACCAATTCAATTAACTCTCTGGCTGAACCGCACCCAATACTGGCAATTCTTGGAGCTTCTTTTGATTCCAGGATTTCAACGAGTTTTTGCTTAAAATATTCCTTTCTTTTTATGTTTGAACAGGAGATTGGGATATTTGTTGTGTAGCAATTAATTAATATTTCCAGGGAAGATGCTCCAAGAAAGTTCTTGTGATAATCATATATATAGTTCATCATAACAAAATCGCCAGGATAGCCTAATGGTTTTTCTTTTATATATTTGTTAATTTCTGCCTCAAGAAGCGGGCTTCCTAATATCGATTGGTAATAATCTTGATAAACCCGGATTGCTTTTTTATCTAAAGATTCGATGTAAGGCCAAATATCTCTAAAAAAAGCATCGAATTGTGTAAAAATTTCATCTTTTTTACTTAAGACGAAGTCAATCTTAGCGGCTTGATCAGCGTGCTTGCGATCAAACGAGTCAAATTCATCTTTTATATTTATAAGAAATGCCTTAAAGCTTTCTACCTTTGCTCTAAATTCCAGGCTGATAATGTTCGATAACTGATCTTCCATTTGCTACCTCTATTATGTGTATTTTAACACCGTATTATTGAAAAACAAACGAATTGGCAGAAGATTTATTGAAGTTTTAAAACTTTCCGAGGTTATATCTTTCTATATCTTTATCAGCACCAAACCACAAAAATTTCAGGTTGGGCAATATTTTTTAGAAGGGATTACTCTTCTTTGGCTTTTTTCTCCAGATCATCTCTTTTTTCAATATGCTCTTCAAAGGTATCAAGCGTCATTTTGCCGCTTTTGCCTGCAAAGAAGTCATCGGCAGTTGAAACAATCTCGTCGGGCTCAAAAGGCTTCTTGAGATAACGTATCACAAAGCCAGAAGTAGCCCTGTCCCATTTCTCGGCATCTTCGTAAGCGGTCAACATTGTAACGGCTATCTCTTCACCATAGTCCTTGCGAATTTTCTCCAGGAATTGCAGACCGTCCATTTCTGCCATTTTAATATCAAGGAAGATCAAGCGAATGCGGTTGCCGCCCATGCCCATTAATACTTTATTTTTTGCCAGATTTTCTAAGGCTTCTTTGGCGGAATTGGCGGTTATTACTTCATATTTCTCTGTGCGGCGCAAAATATCCGCGATTTCGTTCGCAACAGGAATTTCGTCGTCGACTACCATAATTAAAGGTTTTGACATAAAAATCGCCTCCCTCTTGCCCTCGATTATACTCTTCAGTTTAAAGGAAAGTCAACTTGAAAACAAGGTTTTGCTCCGCTGGCTGCGGTGAAACGAGAGCGCGAAACGATGCGCCTCATCACGGACTCGCTGCAGCAGCTTCA
>JBDRMQ010000029.1:0-4198 GCA_043811955.1 bacterium
TGGCGTGATTGCGTCTATTATGGCAGGGGAGGCGGTAAAGTTGATCTTGGGCCAAGGAAACTCTTTAGCTGGTAAGCTTTTGGTTTATGATGCGCTCAAGCTTACTTGTAGGTTAGTAGATATTCAAATTGGATAATATTGTAGCATTAAATTATGGCTTGACAAGAAAATATCTTGTGTGATATAATCACGACTATATCGATAGATTAATGCAAGTTTTGTTGTTTTTATTTCGATATGACAGGTAAGGGGTGATTAAGATAAAGATTTCAGTTAAGTGTGATTATGCTCTGCGGGCCATGCTTGAGCTGGCGCTGGAATATGGGGTGCAGACATCTAATATCCATGAGGTAGCCAGGAGGCAGGGTATTCCCAAGCGCTATTTGGAGCATTTGCTTTTAACTTTAAAACGCTCTGGTTTAGTTGTCAGTTTTCGCGGCAAGGAAGGCGGTTATAAATTAGCCAAAAAACCAAAACTGATCAAGCTGGGCGATATTATTAGGGCTATTGAAGGCGACCTTGATATAACGCCAAAAGTTAAGGCCGTCTTGAAAAAGGGGACTATTTCTGATGTTTGGCTGTCAATCCAAGGCGCGGTTGTTGGAGTGCTTGATTCGATTACACTTGAAGATTTAGTTAATAAGAAAAGATTGTCTGAAAAGACGCTTACATATTATATATAGGAGGAGTGAAATGGCAAAGATTGCAAAAGATATAACTGAGTTAGTTGGGAATACGCCGTTGGTTAGATTGAATAAAATTGCCAAAGGCTCAGTGGCTGAAGTTGTGGCGAAGCTGGAGACATTTAACCCATGTTCGAGTGTTAAAGACCGTATCGGCGTAGCTATGATTAATGCGGCTGAAGAAGCCGGCAAGATTAAAAAAGGGACAGTTATTATTGAGCCGACTTCCGGTAATACCGGGATTGGGTTGGCTTTTGTCTGTGCTGCCAGGGGGTATAAATTAATTTTAACTATGCCTGAGACAATGAGTCTTGAGCGCAGGAACTTGCTGGCTGCCCTAGGGGCGGAAATAGTCTTAACCGATGGGGCTAAGGGGATGCTTGGCGCGGTTGAAAAAGCAGAAGACTTGGCTAGTAAAAATAAAAATGCTTTTGTGCCGCAGCAATTTAATAACCCGGCTAACCCGGCGATTCACAGGAAAACAACTGCCGAAGAGATTTGGCATGATACCGATGGCCGGGTTGATATTTTTGTGGCTGGCATTGGCACTGGCGGGACAATTACCGGGATAGGGGAAGTGCTTAAAAAGAAGAAAAAATCTGTCAAAGTTGTGGCAGTAGAACCGGCTGACTCACCAGTTCTTTCCGGGGGAAAAGCTGGCTCACATAAGATTCAGGGTATTGGGGCTGGGTTTGTGCCCAAAGTATTAAATACAAAAATTTATGATGAAGTAATTAAAGTTAGTAATGACGAAGCGATTGAGACGGCGAAGAAACTGGCCAGAGAAGAAGGGATTTTAGTCGGCATCTCTTCTGGGGCAGCTGCTTTTGCAGCGCTGGAAGTTGCAAAAAGGCCTGAGAATAAAGGGAAACGAATTGTTGTTCTTCTGCCAGATACTGGGGAGCGATATTTAACAACAGAATTGTTCCAAAATTAAATTAAGGTAGGTGGAAGTTCATGGTATGGATTATGACTAGCCCCAAGAAAGAGGGGCATTTTGCGTCAATATTTGCTAATATATTTAAAGGAGTTGAATAAATATGGTAAAAACAATAGCTGAAATAAATGAAAAAATAAAAGCAGGAACAGCAGTGGTAGTGACGGCTGAGGAGATTATTGATATCGTCGAAAAAAAAGGAACAGCAGCTGCTGCGCAGGAAGTTGACATTGTTACAACCGGGACTTTTGGCCCAATGTGCTCATCCGGCGCATATTTTAATTATGGCCATAGCAAACCAAAAATAAAATCCGGCGGGGGCAAAGCCCTGCTTAACGGGGTCCCGGCTTATACTGGCTGGGCAGCAGTTGACCTTTATATTGGGGCTACTGTAGCAACCGAGGATGACCCGCTTAATAAGATACATCCAGGTGAGTTTGCTTATGGCGGTGCGCATGTAATTGAGGATTTAGTGGCTGGCAGAGATGTTCGACTGCAGGTTGAGGCTTATGGTACAGATTGTTATCCACGCAAGCACCTTGATGCCTGGATAAATATTAGGGATTTAAATGAGGCAGTGCTGTTTAATTCACGCAATGCCTACCAAAATTATAATGTAGCGGTTAATTTATCTGATAAGACTATTTACACTTATCTGGGCACCCTTAAGCCAAAACTTGGTAATGCCAATTATTGCAGCGCAGGCCAGCTTTCGCCCTTGCTAAATGATCCATATTATAAAACGTTTGGTATTGGTACCAGGATTTGGCTTGGCGGCGGGGTAGGCTATATTGCCTGGCAGGGAACCCAGCATAATCCACATGCGCCGCGCCTGGCCAACGGCGTAACCAAGCGGCCGGCCGGAACCTTAGCGGTGATCGGTGATTTAAAACAGATGAGCTCAGACTGGCTTAGGGGTGTCAGCTTTGTTGGTTATGGCGTTTCCTTAAATGTTGGCCTTGGTATTCCCATCCCGATACTTAATGAAGAAATCCTTAAGTATACCGCGGTCAAAGATGAGGATATTGTAGCGGCCATAGTTGATTATAGCGATGCTTATCCTAACGGGAAGCCGGATGTTCTAGGCGAGGTTGACTATAAAACAATCAAGAGCGGCGTAATTGAGGTCAAGGGCAAGCAAGTGCCGACTGCCGGCATCTCCAGCTATAAGAAGGCGATTGAAATAGCTGAAGACCTTAAGAAGCAGATCAAGGAGAAGAAATTTTTCTTAACTGAAAAAGTGGCTGATTTGCCGGTGGGTGATTCCGCGCCTAAATTCAAGCCTTTAAAAGAGCGTCCGGTAAAGGAGGGGAAATAATATGGCGGCCAAAAAAATTGTTTTGACTTTCCCTAAAGAGAAGATTGATAAGCCGATTGTTTATAAGCTTATCAAGGATTTCCATTTGTCTTTTAATATAATGAAAGCCAGTATTACCCCTGACCAGGAGGGGCATATGGTAATTGAGCTTGATGGCGAAAAGGGCGAAATTGATAAAGGGCTCAAGTATCTCAAGGATGGCGGGGTCAAAGTGGAACCGCTTAGTAAAGAGATTAAAGTTGATTGGGAAAAATGCAACCAGTGCGGCGTTTGCGTGGGGATTTGTCCGACAGGGGCTTTATACGTTAAGGATCGCCACAGCATGGAAGTGGCTTTTGATGCCGAGAAGTGTATTGCTTGCGAGTTGTGTATCAGGCCGTGTCCACCGCGGGCAATTGAAGTCCACTTCTGATATATGTTAAGATGTGAAATAAGAGGTGGTATTCCATGGCAAATACATTAGTAAAAGTTTGGGATCGCGAATATTATTTAAATAAGACGATAGCTCAGGTTCTTGGGGTTATTAGTTTTGTTGCCTTAACTATTGCTGGTGCGTATATCAGGATACCACTTCCTTTCACTCCCGTACCAATCACTTTGCAGACATTTTTTGTTTTATTGGCAGGGGCAATGCTAGGTAAGAAGCTGGGTGCTATCAGCCAATTTAGCTACCTTTTGGTTGGGATCTTTGGTTTACCTGTTTTTACCGGTGGGCTTTACGGCTTTGCCCGGTTATTTGGACCAACTGGCGGATATTTGGTAGGCTTTGTCTTGGCTGCTTTTGTGATTGGTTTTATTTTAGGCAGGGACCAGGAAGCCAGTTTTGTTAAAATAGTAGGAGCAATGTTAGCGGGTCTGGCTATTCTTTTTATAACCGGGACGATGTGGTTATCGGTTATTTTGCATATTTCGATCCAAAAGGCGGCAATTTTAGGTATGCTTCCTTTTATAGTAGGGGATGCAATTAAACTCCTGGCCGCTGCCACTATTTACCAGCGAATACAGAAACAATCAAGGACACTTTTTAGCTAAATTAGTGCAAGTTTTACCCCTTTTTAGCCGATAATATTGGTGTATGAAGCTTAAAATAATTGCTATAATTTTATTGTTAATATCGCTATTTTTCGTGTCTTCGTCTGCACGGCAATCACTTATTTATGGTAAGTATAAGATTGTTTGGAGCAGCCGGGTTACGGCAACTGCTTATAATTCTTTGGCTGGCCAAACCGACAGTACCCCCTGGACTACAGCCGCGGGAAC
>JBDRMQ010000030.1:0-3137 GCA_043811955.1 bacterium
CTGGGCGTCTCCCCAGGGCGCGATCGCGCCTTCACGAAGAGTTAAACCTTTGTCAGGCAAGACCAGATCAGGATCAAACTCCAGCTTATCCCCCAGCCCTTTACATTCCGGGCAAGCCCCGTACGGGCTGTTAAAAGAAAAGATGCGCGGGGTTATCTCATCCAGGCTAATGCCACACTCAGCACAGGCAAACTTTTCGCTATAAACCCTGGGCTTGGCGGATTTCTTAGCCGATAAGACTTGAACAATCCCATTACCAAATTTTAAGGCAACTTCAACAGACTCATTAAGCCTTTTTCGATTGCCTTTGTTAACAGAAAGACGGTCAACCACAATTTCAATATCATGTTTAAGCTTTTTATTTAATAGCGGGGCATCGGCAATTTCATATAGCTTGCCATCAACCCGAACTCTAATAAAACCATCTTTTTGGATATCTGCAAAAAGGGTTTTGTATTCACCTTTGCGACCGCGGATAATTGGCGCCAGGATAAAGATTTTCATCCCTTCCGGCAAATCTAAAATTTGATCAACAACTTGTTGCGGAGTCTGTTTTTCGATTTTTTTGCCGCATTTTGGGCAGTGAGGCACTCCAATATTGGCAAAGAGCAGCCTTAAATAATCATAAATCTCGGTAACTGTGCCAACGGTTGACCTGGGATTTCTTGAAGGAGATTTCTGGTCAATGGAAATAGCCGGAGATAATCCTTCGATGGTATCAACATCCGGCTTTTGCATCTGCTCTAAGAATTGGCGGGCATAAGCGGAAAGGGATTCAACATAACGGCGTTGGCCTTCAGCATAAATGGTATCAAATGCTAAAGAAGACTTACCTGATCCTGAAATCCCGGTAAAAACAATCAATTTATCCCTGGGCAGTTCAAGATTGATATCTTTGAGGTTATGCTCCCGAGCCCCTTTGATGATAATTTTGTCGCTTGTCATATAATTAGATTAGCCGCCGAGAGGACTTGAACCCCCAACCAGCTGATTACAAATCAGCTGCTCTACCAGTTGAGCTACAGCGGCATATTAACTTACAACACGGTGCCTTCGGCACCTACAACCAACAACTTACAACAAATCATATATTCATTCAATAATAATCTCAAACAATTGTTAGTTGTAGGTTGTAGCCACGACGTCAGTCGTGGCGTGTCGTCAGTTAATTTCTACCAGCGCTTCATGAGAAGTCTCGCGTTATCGTTTGACGCACTCAACTTTTTAGTATCAATATCAACTAACCATTCAAAGGTCTCAACCACGCCAGCCCCCTGTTCACAGAGGTATTTGACCAGATATTTATCTCCCTGCTTAACAGCTTCCCAGCCCTTTTCAACCACTGGTGTCCCCAGGGATTTAGTTAAAGAAACCACAGATTTTAGGGCTGTTTCAACTTTCGTCCCACGATTGGTGGTTGAATCCCTGACAATTTCTAGCGAATCATCAACAGAGGCTGAGGCAACTACCGGTAAACTTAAAGCCTTATTTTCTTTTGGTTTACTGGCAACCTTAGGCGCAACAATATCCTTTTTTAAACTGGCTAAGGCAACCGGCTGAGTCCCGCCAACCAAAGCTAGTAAAGTTTTATTTTGTGGGTCATGTTTCAAGGCCGCGCGCCAGGCAAAGCGAGCTTCTTCTTTTAACCCCAAATTGTTATAACTTTTACCCAACTGGACCCACTCAGCAATTAAAGTAGGCTTAAGTTCAACTGCTTTCTGAGAAGAAGCCACGGCTTCATTATAACGGCCTTCATTGTAATTCTTGCTGGCTTGGGCTGAAAACTTTTTGGCTAAAGTTGAAGCTAAGATTTTTGTATCAATATTTCGCTCATCAAGACGAGCTGCTTCTTGCAAAGCAGAATAAGCAGCGTCAAGATCATTCAATCGATAATAGCTCTTGGCTAACCAGAAATGGGCTTTAACAAAACCAGGATCAACAGCCACACAATCTTTGTAATGTCCCACTGCCCGCGAATAATCACCATCGATATAAGCTTGATAACCCAGTTTATAGAACTCAGATAAAGGTTCTTTAACAATTGAAGTAGAGACCCAGCCCTCTTCACCATCGGCAAAAATAACTTTATACCATGGAACCTTAGAGACCCCGACCACCTGCTGGCCAGGGAACATAATTCTTGAAGATCCGCCGACAAGAGCCGCGCCAGTCGCCACAATAGTCAGCGGCCAACTTCTAACTTCAACCGCCTCTCCACGACTTATCCCTAAATCCTCCTCTTTATTTCCTTCAACAAAAAACTCGACAGTCCGGCGAATATTTCCATGCCGGCCGGCAATTTTATAGCGAACAACATGCAGACCGGGTAAAACATTGGCCGGCAGCTCAAAGGCCCCGCTCCAATACAAACTATCATTTGAAGAAAGGACGATTTCTCCCCCACCAAAATCAAAGGAAGCAGAAACCCCCTGCAGCTGCGAGGTCCCCCGCACCCCCAAAGAAATTATTCTTTGACCAGTTACCACCTTGGGGAAAACATAAGACTCGAGCCAAACCAACTGAACATGTTCGCTAGGCTCAGTTGGGCCAGCTTTGATGCTTATGTCCTCTGGATTGATAACCGGACGGTCCAAGGCTATTGAAACCTGGGCAACAAACAAAACTAATAAAAAAGAAACAATCGTCTTTACTCTCATTTTTTTCACCCCTTTACTCCGTTTACCCTTAAATACCCCGTAGTCAAGGTAACAGTGTTTATGTTATCTTTAATATGTTAATAATAAATTATCGACCCTGAGCTCGACCTTTCCCGCTTG
This sequence comes from bacterium, assembly GCA_043811955.1. Classification (GTDB taxonomy): domain Bacteria; phylum Margulisbacteria; class WOR-1; order O2-12-FULL-45-9; family O2-12-FULL-45-9; genus JBDRMQ01. The sequence continues at coordinate 2,778 of JBDRMQ010000030.1, forward strand.
CTCAGCTGAGATTACAATTAATTGTGTCTGGAGCAAACCACCAGACCCATCCTTCTGGACTGGGTTCCAAATATCATCACCAATCCCAGGGTTGGCATCATGAAAAGCTGAAAAAGGGATGGAGTATCTGGTAAAACCCTCGCCTTGAATATTAACTTCAGCTACCCACTGGTCATCTAGCGTGGGCTCATAATTATTATCCGCGTCTTGTTCAACCATATAATTATTATTATCATCATCAAAAAGATGGATTAATAATTTCCCCCTAAGTTTATCATTACCATAAACATCTATTTGAAATCGCGAATACAAAGTCGCGTCAAGCCCTAAATATGTCCCAATTCCACCAACATACCAATT
>JBDRMQ010000031.1:0-2436 GCA_043811955.1 bacterium
CATGATTGTTCTGAAGGGGGACTTGCCGTTGCTTTGGCTGAGAGTTGTATTTCGGATAAGAGAAAGCGAGTTGGGGCAGCTGTGTCCGATGCCCAATGTCCTGTGTCCGATGTCAGGAAAGATGCGTTATTGTTTGGAGAAAGTCAATCGCGGGTGATTGTTTCGTGTTCAAGAGATAATGCGGCTAAGGTTAAAGAGTTAGCTGAGCAGAATGGGGTGGCACTTGCTGAGATTGGCAAGGTGGGGGGAGATCGGATAATTATTGGAGAATTGATTGATGTATCTTTAGGGCAAGTAAGAGATACATGGCAAAACAGCCTAAAACAAGCACTTTAGCCATATTTTCCTTTTTTTGACTTTCTAATTATTTGGTGATATAGTTTTTGTCAGAGGTGGCAGTATGAGGTGGATGACAGTTAGATCCAGGGATGCAATTGGTCGATTAATTGGTGATTTTGCAAAGATTATTTTGGCTGGTTATTTTGCTGGGGAATTCTTTGCAAAATTAGATGTAGTTTCTAAATGTGTTTTTTGGTTGGTTTTTTTTGTATTAGTATTGATATATTTTTTGATTAGTATTGAAAGGGGGGACGCAAATTGATAGTAATGTTAGGTATAATTGGAGTTTTTTGTATAGCAGTGTTTATTATGCTTGTTCATGACCATTTTGTTTCCTGCCCAAAACATAAGCATTTATAAGATCAGTGCCAAAAATCCTAAAAAAAGAAAAATTAGCTGAAAATATCTCGCGCATTATTGTTGATGCCCCGCATATTGCGAGAGCTGCCAAGCCTGGTAATTTTATTGTTATTATTCCAGCTGAGAACGCCGAGCGCATCCCTTTAACTATTGCTGATGCTGATGTTGAGAAAGGAACTATTGCGATTATTTTTCAAATTGTTGGTGGAACAACTAAGCTTTTGGATTCGTTGCCAGAAGGAGCCGAGATTCCTCACTTGCTGGGCCCACTTGGCCACCCGTCTCACATTGAAAAATTTGGCACAGTGGTGGTGATTGGCGGTGGAGTAGGGATTGCGGAAATTTATCCTGCGGTTAAGGCTCTTAAAGCTGCTGGGAACAGGGTTTTTACTATTATAGGGGCACGCTCTGAAGATCTTTTGATATACAAAGAAGAACTTAAACAGCAGAGCACAGAACTCAGGATAACAACCGATGATGGGAGCTGCGGCCGCAAAGGTTTTGTCTCTGATGAGCTAAAAGATATTATTGCCGCGGAAAAAATTGATTTAGTCTTTGCTGTAGGCCCTGTCCCCATGATGAAAGTTTGCTGTGAGGTTACTAGACCACACAAGATTAAGACTGTTGTTTCACTGAATCCAATTATGCTTGATGCAACCGGGATGTGTGGTGTTTGTCGGGTAACAGTTGGCGGGCAGACTAAATTTGCTTGTGTTGAAGGCCCTGAATTTGACGGTCATGAAGTTAATTTTGAAGATTTAGTAGCGCGCTTAAAGCCGTATAGGGATATGGAAAAGAGAGCGCATGATCATGTTTGCCGTTTGCTGGCGCAAACGAAATGACAAATTTCAAATGTCAAATGACAAATTAAGGTATTTTTATGATTGAAAAGAAGAAAAGACAGAAAATGAATGAGCGCGTGGCAGCTGAGCGCAAGAAAGACTTCAAAGAAGTCCCGCTAGGGTATACTCCAGAACAAGCTACCTTTGAAGCCAAGCGTTGTATCCAATGCAAAAAACCCCTTTGTGTGCAAGGCTGTCCAGTCGAGGTTGATATTCCTGGCTTCATTAAATTTGTAGCTGAGGGAAAATTTGCTGAAGCAGCGAAAAAGATCAAAGAGACCAATGCCTTGCCTGCAGTTTGCGGCCGGGTCTGCCCGCAAGAAGAACAATGTGAGATTAAATGTATTCTAGGCATAAAAGGTGAACCGGTCGCGATTGGGAATCTGGAGCGGTTTGTGGCGGACTGGGAAAGGAATAATAGTGAGCAGAAAGCAGTAAGTAGTAAGCAGAAAGCGGCAGGGAAGAAAGTTGCGGTGATTGGGTCGGGACCAGCTGGGCTTACCTGTGCCGGAGACCTGGCGCGGCAAGGTTATCAGGTTACAATTTTTGAATCGCTTCATGTGACTGGCGGGGTATTGACCTACGGTATTCCAGAATTTCGTCTACCCAAAGCAATTGTCAATCTTGAAGTTGAGTATATTAAAAGTTTGGGGGTAGAAGTTAAGACTGATATGCTGATTGGTAATGTTTTCACAATTGAAGAGCTGCTCAAAGATTATCAAGCGGTTTTTGTCGGCTCAGGCGCTGGTTTGCCGAAATTTATGAAGATCCCGGGGGAGAACCTTGATGGGGTTTATTCAGCTAACGAATATCTTTTTCGTATTAATATGATGAAGGCTTGGCAATTTCCAGACAGTTTGACCCCAATTAAAATTGGCAAAAAAGTTGCTGTTAT
>JBDRMQ010000032.1:0-18304 GCA_043811955.1 bacterium
CCCAATTGCCTTTTTATCGCTTGCCAAAACAATTGTATTTGATTTAACATACTTGGCCACGTTCCAGGCAAAGAAAAGATCTTCCATCTGCTCAAGGGTTGGCTGTTTTTTAGTTACGACTTTAGCCTCATTGATCCCTAATTGGGCTAAGTCAGGTTCTTGAAGAAGCAAGCCGCCGCTAATTCTCTTCATATCAAGCCCTGCAAAGGGCTGGCCAATAGCCCCCTCGCCCATCTCCATAATCCTTAAATTCTGTTTTTCTCTAAGCATAGCAAGTGCTTTGGGGGTAAACCCTGGGGCAATAACCACTTCAACAAAAAGCTTTTTTATCTCAAGGGCTGTCTCTTCATCAATGCGACGATTGGCCGCCACAATCCCGCCAAAAGCTGAAACCGGATCACCGGCGTAAGCTTTTTTATAAGCTTGTGCTAGATTGGGATCACTGGCCAAGCCACAAGGGTTGGTATGCTTAATAATAGCGACCGTTGTGTCAGCAAAAGAATTAGCCGCAGACCAGGCCGCGTCCATGTCCACATAATTATTAAAAGAAAGCTCTTTGCCATGCAGCTGCTTAGCCTGAGTTACGTGAGAACCACTGGTTTGACCTATTTCACGGTACAAGGCTGCTTTCTGATGGGGATTCTCGCCGTAGCGCAGGTCCTGAACCTTTTCCAAATAAATTTCTTTTCTTGAGGGGAAATCAGCTTCGCGGGCAAAACGCGACTCAAAATATTTCACAATTACTGAATCATAAGACTTGGTCTGGCGAAAAGCCTTAAAAGACAGGCGCTCTCGCGTCTCGTCTGAAATCTTGCCGCTGTTTTCTTTTAGTTCAGCTAAAATTGTTTCATAGTCTGACGGATCAACGACAATCGCCACGCTCTTATGGTTTTTCGCCGCGGCGCGGACCATACACGGGCCACCAATATCAATATTCTCAATTGCTTCCTCATGAGTAAAACTACCTTGGCTAATAATTTTTTCAAAAGGATAGAGGTTGCAAACAACTATTTGAAAAGGGTTAATCCCAAACTTTTTAAGCTCTTTTAAATGCTTAGGGTTTGTCTGATCGGCTAAAATAGCCCCGTGGATTATGGGGTGCAAAGTTTTAACCCGGCCATCTAGCATGTGCGGATATTTGGTCAACTTAGAAACTTCAGTAACTTTAATCCCAGCCTTCTTTAAAAAAGCCGCTGTCCCACCCGAAGAAATCAGCTCAAAACCTAGCTCTTTCAACCCCTTAGCAAACTTATCAAGCCCTTGTTTGTCAGAAACGGATAAAAGAGCATAAGGTTTTGATTTTTTACTTATGGATTTGCGTTTTGCACTTTTTCTTTTTGGTTTTTTAGACATCTAAGACAGACCCCTTTCTTTATTTATGTAGGGACAGCCCTTGTGGCTGTCCGTCCCATTTCAATTCCAAGCATCTATTACACCACAAAATCGATAATTTTGCCAGCTATCAGATAATTCTTTGCGCACTGGGTTGTTTAAAATATACTCTCCCACCTTACTCAAACCTTCTTTTTCCCTGACAACATGATCATGAAACCTACCTTGCCAAATTTTTCCATCCATTCCATAAGTCCATGCCAAATGCGTGGCTTTACTTTTAACGTATACCAAAAAGTTAAGTCTTCTCTTTTCCTCAAAAAGCAACTTTATTATTTCACTATTAAAACCAGCATTAGTAAAAATTCTCCTCTTATTTAACGAACAAACAGTAATAAAATAGGCTCTGAAAGAAGAATAATTAAAGTTCTTTAGTCGGGGATTTTTTCGTTTAGGAAGTTGTGTATCAATCATCTTGGATACATCGGACAGGGACAAGCACTGTCCCTACATTATAAAATATTTACCTGTCGCCCATTAATTTTCCCCTCCGCAAATAATTTGATCGCCTGGGGATAAATTTTATGTTCTTGCTCGAGTATCCTAGCCGACAAAGTTTCTTCTGTATCATCCGGTAAGACCGGGACTTTGGCTTGCAAAATGACCGGCCCAGTATCACAACCAGCATCAACAAAATGGACCGTGGCCCCTGATTCAGCCGCCCCAGCTTTTAACGCTTGACGCTGACCATGCAGCCCTGGAAACAAAGGAAGCAGTGAGGGGTGAATATTAATCATTTTGCCAAAATATTCATCAAGCAATGTTTTTCCCACAATCCGCATATAGCCAGCCAAACAAACAAGCCCAACATCGTGTTTTTTTAGCTCGCCGAGCATCTCTCTTTCTGAAGTCAGCACAGCAGTAGCAATTTTATGTTTTTTAGCCCTTTCGAGTCCAAAGGCCTCTGCTTTATTAGAAATAACCACAGCTACTCTGGCCGGGATAGCGCCTGCCTGGCAAGCATCAATTATTGCCTGCAAGTTCGACCCCCGGCCAGATATTAAAACTCCTACATTTAACATAAGTTAAATAATTATAACTTCCCGTTTGCCCTTCTCAACAATTCCAATCAAATAAGGCTTTTCGCCCTGTTTTTTCAAAAAAGCCATGGCACTTGAAGCCTGTTTTTCGGGGACCACCACCATCATCCCTATTCCCATATTAAAAGTTTTGTACATTTCGTTCTGCTCAATTTTGCCAAGACGCTTAATAATCTTAAAAATTTGGTGGATCGGCCAAGAAGACATTTCAATCACCGCCTTGGTCCGCTTGGGCAAAATACGAGCTAAATTTTCTGGGATCCCGCCCCCTGTAATATGAGCGATCCCCCGGACATCAAACTGTTTAATCAATTTTAAAATCGGTTTAACATAAATCTTAGTCGGGGTTAAAAGCTCTTCTCCCAAGCGACCCTTAAAATCATCAATGTATTCCTTTGGGTTAAGGTGCTTTTCTTCAAACAATACTTTGCGGGCCAGCGTAAACCCATTACTGTGCAACCCGCTTGAGCCAAGACCAATAATGCAATCACCAGGTCTAATCTTTGAGCCATTAATAACTTTTTTCTTATCAACAAGCCCAACCACAAAGCCGGCCAGATCATACTCTCCAGGCAGATACATGTCTGATAGCTCAGCGGTTTCCCCGCCTAAAAGCTGGCAGCCAGCGCTTTGACAACCTCTTGCCATCCCCTTCACAATCTTGTCAATTTGCGCTGGAGAAACCTTTTGGCAGCCAATGTAGTCAAGGAAAAAGAGCGGCGCAGCCCCGGTCGCGATAACATCATTAACATTCATCGCTACCAAATCAATCCCCACTGTATCATGGCGATTCATGGCAAAAGCAATCTTGAGCTTGGTCCCCACGCCGTCAGCCGCACCAACCAAGAAGTTCTTCCCCAGGGAATAAAACCCTGAAAAAAAACCAATCCCCTTAGCGTATTTCTTTATCCGCTGGACAACTTCATTGCCAGCATCTATATCCACCCCAGCATTTTTATAGGTAACCATTTATATTTCACCCCTGTCTTTTTATCTAGCCGCGTCAGCAGTCGCTGTGCCGTAATAAACATCCCCGCCGCGTAGAACAACAAACATTCGACACTCCCGATTAGTACAAGCCCAGGCTTTATAACGAATAGCCACAGAATTGTTGGAAAAATCTGATAATGGGACCATTTGCCCTTTGTCACACTGGGTGCACTTAGGATAACATGTGCAATCGCTCATTTATTTTCACCCCCTATGTTTATCTAAAAAATAATTGCAGGCTCTTGAGCCTCTCGGGAACCTTTACCGGATATTCCCCGTTAAAACAAGCCATGCATAAATTATTACCCGGTAAACTAATCGAATTAATCAAGCTTTTCAAACTTAAATAACCGAGTGAGTCTGCCTCAATATATTTCCGAATCCCCTCAACTGACAAATTAGCGGCAATAAGCTCAGCCTTGGTAGCCGTATCAATCCCATAAAAACAAGGGTTGAGGTTTGGCGGAGAAGAAATTCTCATGTGGACTTCTCTGGCGCCTGCCTCTCGAACAAGCCGGACCAACTGCCTGGAGGTTGTCCCCCTGACAATTGAATCATCAACTAGCACAATCTTTTTCCCCCTGACCGCGTCGCGGATCGGGTTTAGCTTTAATTTAACCCCCAGCTCCCTGATCTCCTGGCTCGGCTGGATAAAAGTCCGGCCAACATAGCGATTTTTAATAAGTCCTTCGCCAAAAAGGATCTTTGATTCAGCGGCAAAACCAATCGCAGCCGGCACACCAGATTCCGGCACAGGGATAACCATATCCGCGTCAGCAGGCTGTTCTTTGGCTAAATACTTACCCATATTAAAACGGGCCTCATAAACATTGCGGCCATTTAAAACACTATCCGGCCGGGCAAAGTAGATGTATTCAAAAACACAAATCGCTTCCCGCTCTTGCATCTCCCATGTTTTTGAGCGCAGCCCTTCCCTGTCAATTACAACTATCTCGCCATTAGCGACATCCCTGACAAACTTTGCCCCCACAATATCAAGGGCGCAAGTTTCAGAGGCAACCACAAAACCCTTTTCAAGTTTTCCGATGCTAAGCGGCCTGATCCCATTTGGGTCCCGGATAGCAATCAGCTTATCTTTATTTAAAATAACCAGGGAAAAAGCCCCTTTGCATTGCTTAAGTGTTTCAACCAAAGCCGCCTCAAAGTCCTTCTTCTTTGAAGTAGCAATCAAACTGGCAATTACCTCGGAATCCGCTGTCCCTCGAAAACTGATTCCCTGGTCCTTCAGGTCAGAGCGCAGGTCATCTGCGTTAATTAAATTCCCATTATGGGCCAGGGCAATAGTCCCATATTGGGTATCAATTACAATCGGCTGGGCATTTTCAATAACAGACGATCCGGTAGTCGAATACCTGACGTGCCCGATCCCGATATTGCCTGTTAAATCCTTTAAGTTCTCTTCGCTAAAAGCCTGGTTAACCAAGCCCATCGCCTTATAATGTTTAATATCACGGCCATTTGAAACAGCTATCCCAGCAGATTCCTGGCCGCGATGCTGCAGGGCAAACAAGCCATAGTAAACTGACTTGGCCGGGGAATCCGGCTCAAAATTATATATCCCAAATACGCCGCACGCTTCTTTCACATTACACCCTATACTTATCCGTCCAACACGAGAGACACAACTGATCAAGTGGTTTACCGATTGCCTCGCTCAAATCTTCGAGCACACAATAAGCTAAGCTATCCACCCCAATATAATCCCTGATCTCCTCAACTGTCTTATTATGGGCTGCCAACTCTTCTTTAGAGCGGGTAGCAACCCCATATTTACAAGGGGCCTTGAGCGGCGGGCAAGCCACCCTGGCATGAATCTCTTTCACCCCATTTTTGCGCAGCTTAACCACTAGATCGTTTTTCATTTGGGTCCCGCGGACAATTGAATCATCACAAATAACAACCCTGCGGCCGCAAATCTTCGCCGGCACAGGGATAAGCTTTACCTTGGCCTCGCGGTCACGCTCGGCTTGAGTTGGCTGGGTATAACTGCGGCTAGCATAGTCATATTTAATAAAAACATTATCATAAGGAATTTTTGATTCTTGCGCGCAACCAATCGCGTGGCCAATGCCTGAGTTTGGCACTGCCGCCACAATGTCGGCTTCAACAGGATAACGTCTGGCCAGGGCTGCCCCAAGGTTTCGCCTGGCAATATCAACTGACTGGCCATCAATAATTGAAGCCACATTGGCTGTATAAACCCATTCAAAGGTACAGTATTGAACAAGGTCTGCCTTAATAATTTTCTTGGTTTCAAACCTGGAGTTATCGATTTCCAAAATTTCTCCCGGCTTAACATCACGGATAATTTCAAAACCAAGGTTAACAAAAGAACACGATTCAGAGGTAACAACAACCGCGCCATCGCGCTGGCCAATAACCATTGGCCTAAAGCCATGTTTATCACGAGCCGCGAAAAGCTTGCCTTTAGTTAGAATAACCAGGGCATATGCCCCGTGGACCTTGGCCGCCATCCTTTCAATACCGTCTACAAAATCATCCCCCTGGGCGATCAGCTTAGCAATTATCTCAATATCAGCGTCAGAATAAAAAGAGTGGCCTTGCTTTTTTAAGTCGTCAATTAATTCTTTCCTATTAATAATATTGCCCTCGAAACAAATGGTAAACTCCCCCATTTTTGAATCAAGCTTGACCGGCTGGCGGTCAAGCAATGAAGTGTGGCCAATCCCCATCGTCCCACCCATCCCAACTAAGTCATTAGTAAAGGTCGCCCGCACCAGTCCTCGATGGGTCCGGATATTAATCCCTTTGCCGTCATAAGTCGACAAGCCGCAATATTTTTGTCCCCGGTGCTGAAGGTAAAAAGTTCCAAGAAACAGGTCGTCAACAATGTTTTCCTTAGCTGAAATCGCAAATATTCCGCACATATTTAATTACCTCCTCTTTTGCAACTAGCTCGGTCTTGCCATCTTTGCGGAATTTAACTTCTACTTTCCCATCTTTCAGCCCTTTAGGGCCGATAATTACTTTAATAGGAATACCAATCAAGTCTATATCTTTAAGCTTTGCCCCCACCCTTTTATCCCGATCATCAAAAAGCGCGTCCGGCAGGTGTTTATATATATTTTCAGCTACCTCTTTTTGTTCTGGCTCTTCAACATTGACCGGAACAATTGCAACTTTAAAAGGCGCTAACGCCATTGGCCAGATAATTCCGTCTTGGTCATGATTTTGCTCAATCGCTGCTTGCGCGGCCCGGGCAATCCCAATACCATAACACCCCATAATCATTGGTCTTTCTTGGTTGTTTTCGTCAACATAAACACACTTCATTTTCTCGGAATATTTTGTCCCTAATTTAAAGATGTGCCCCACTTCAATCCCTCGGATCACTTCATATTTGCCGCTGCCGCACTTAGGGCAAGAGTTGGCGTCGAGCAGTTCCCGACTGGCCGCGTAGTCACACTGGCCGCAGCAAAAAATTTCATCCTCACCTGTTTCTGCCAGGACCATAAACTCTTGAGAATAACCACCGCCAATAAGCCCTGAAGCCGCCTCAACCACCCGATATTTTAGTCCCAGCCGGTCAAAGATACGGCAATAGGTCTGGTACATATTCTCATATTCCCGGTCAAGGTCCTCCTGGTCAGCATGAAAGCTGTAGGCATCTTTCATCATAAATTCGCGGCCGCGCATTAAACCAAAACGAGGCCGAATCTCATCACGAAATTTAGTCTGGATTTGATAAAGGGTAACCGGTAAGTAGCGGTAAGAATTTATTGAATTGCGGACAAGGTCAGTGATTACTTCTTCGTGGGTTGGACCAAGACAAAAATCCCGCTCATGACGGTCCTGGATGCGAAAAAGCTCTTTGCCATAAATATCCCAGCGGCCGGTCTCTTTCCAAAGCTCAGAGGGGAGCAAAACCGGCATAAAAATTTCCTGCCCGCCAGCGCGGTCCATCTCAGCGCGAACAACACTCGCAACATTATTTAAAACTTTTAAGCCAAGGGGTAAGTATGTGTAGACTCCGGCTGCGAGCTTGCGAATAAAACCTGCGCGAAGCAATAATTTGTGGGATACTATTTCAGCCTCTGACGGATCTTCACGGAGCGTCGGCGCCACCAATTGAGATAGTTTCATCTAGCTTAAAACTTCCTCCCCTATTTCCTGCCTAAAACAGGAATAACACCCATGATCAAACCCTATAATATCATAAAAAACAGCCTTTGTCACGCAGGCCCAGCCAGCACAAGTTCTAACCCCACAAACACGATATATATAGTAGAAGGACGATAAGAACTAGGACCAGGACTAGGAGGGAAAAGGAGGAAGAGCCATGTCAAAGGCCAAAGAGCAGCGGGTCTCAAATAGTGTCCTTGGCCGGGCTTATCAGCGTGGTCTTGGTTGCCAAGGAGCCCTGATGGTCCTCTTAAATTTGATCAAAAGCCATGATTTCAAACCTTCCTTTTCTAAAAAAGAGGCTGAAAGTTTATTCAACGAAGATGTTTTAAAACAATACGGCGCTGGCCGTTATTATCACAACAAAACCAAACTGGCTACACTTGAAGATTGGACAGATTTGATCAATAACATTGCCACCCCCTTGCTTGGCAACCTCCAACTTTTGACCCTTGATGGACTTGAAGAGATCAACAAGGTCCCCAGCTATGTCAAGATCCAAAAAAACACTGTCAGGTTAAAAGTTGTTGAAGATTGGCTTTATTACCACAAAAAAATAATTCCTAAAATCATTTAACGCCTGGCCCCTTTGCCTTTCTGCCTGACAAACCAAAGGCCCAATGATATCCCCAAGATTGTTAAAAAACTAATTCCCGCACCAAGCTTGAAAGATAACGGATCATAAACAAAACGGACAACATGTTCTCCGGCCAAGAGATCTACCCCTCGAAAAAAATCATTGACCAGTTTTATCGAGGTTTCGCGGCCATCAACGTAAGCTCGCCAGCCAGGATAGTAAGTATCGCTCAAAAATAACATCCCGGCCTCTTCTAGTAAAACAGAAACCTCAACTTCATTAGCCAAATATTTTGAAACTTGCACCCTTGCCCGAATTAAGTCAGGCTTGTTATCTTTGTCTAAAACAAAGGCCCTGGGAAAGACCTTAAGGTTCTCATATAAATAGAATAATCGGCCGTAGCTTTGCTTTTGACGCAAAAGTTTCAAGCCTGGCCCGCTTAGTTTTTGGGTCGCAGCAACATATTTAACATTGAACAAAGAAAGATAAGGCAGCTTCTCTTCAATATTCTTCTCATTAATTTGGCTGTAATTATTTAAAAGCCTATCAGGATTAATTGAAGCGTAACCAAAAAAAGAATAAAGATGAGCGGGAATATGCCAATTAGCACAAAGTCTGTCTTTAATATCCCAAACCGCCTCAGAAAAATTATCACCAAGCACGCTGCCATTGGCCCTGTCTAGCTCTTGGGTACAAAAAAACCGGCCAAGACCCTGGTCTTGGCTAATAACCTCAAAAGTTTTAGGCCTTTCTTCATAAATACGCGGCTCCAGCCCCACCATGATCGGATAACCATTGGCCAAGAGATCAAAAACAACCAAAAGTAAAACAAGCCCGGCAAAAAACATCCTCTTAATTCGCCCTTGATAAGCAACCAGTACAACCAAAAGAAAGGCCAATAAATAAAAAATAATATTGATCGCGCTCACTAAATTAAACTCAATAATTTTAACAAAGACATCAAGCAAAGCTATTGGATAATTGACAAAATATTTTTTCGCAAAAAAATAAAAGATTTTTAGCCGGCAAAACCAAGCCGCCCAAAACAAACTTAAAAAGACCGCTAAAACACCGCCAAGGCAAATCGCAAACCTTTGCAAAAAAGCTTTTTTTTCATCAAATATCTCCAACAAGCCTTGGCAGCCATTGGCCGCCAAGCAGCTCAACGTGAAAGTTGTTAAAAACAAATATTTAATTGGGTAACGGATTAGCGACGCCCCTGGGATAAGGTAAATCAGTTTATATAAAGGGGTGTATTTGCCAAAAGATAATAGCAAGGAAATAATGGCAACCCCGGCAAAAAAATAGAGCCGTTTTCTCTCCCTTCTTACAAAAGCTAAAAAGACCAAAATTATAGGGATAATCCCCAAATAAGTAGAGATCAACCAATCTTGATTAATTTCCCCCAGAAAAGCCTCTGAATAAGCTGTCGCGCCTACCTGAGAGCCAAAAAAATATGGAAAAAGAAAAGTCACAATCTCTCTTGGGGGAAAAGACCGCATGGTTACTATTTCATAAGTATTCTTAACAACCCTGTCAGAAAAGCCGGCTAATTCAAAAAAAGGGACCAACTGGATAGCCAACAAACCTAAGGCTAATAAAGCCGCCAACCCTAGGCCAGCCATATTTCTAAAAACACCCCTGTAATCCTTAGCAAAAACCAAACCATAAAAAAATAATAAAAAAGAGGTCAAATATACAATGGTTGGCTCACCGCCTAAAAACTCCAAAGCCAACAAACCGGCTAGGCAAGAAATATTTACAAAATTAAATTTTTTTGTTAAGCGATCAAAAAACAAAACAACCAGCGGGAGCCAAGTCACCGCGTTCAAAGAGGTATTCATATTTGAAACAGAAAGCAGGTAACCAGAAAAAGCAAAAACAAAGCCGCCTAAAAAAGAGCTGATCCTCTCTAATCGGTAATGGCGAAGCAGCAGGTACATGAAAGAAGCTGACAAAAAATAATGCAAAATAATAAAATAATTAAAAGCTAAATTAAAAGGCAAGATATAATAAATTATTGTTAGTGGGTAAAAAAAACCGATTTGCAAGGTGGCCAGCAAAGGAAAGCCGCAAAAATTATACGGGTTCCACAATGGCCAAAAACCTGCCTTGACCTGCTCCACCATTAGATATCTTAAGGGATAAAAATAACGGGAGAGGTCCTTAAAACCAAAGATTAAACTGCCATCTAAAAACCGAGAGAAAAAAACCAGCACCAGAGACAAATAAAGGAAAAAAGGAGTCAGGATTTTTTTTAACCGCTTTATCATAACAATATATTTTTTTTAATCCCCGAACCTAGTTAACCCCACCAAAACAATAAAGGCAGTTTTCACTGCCCTTATTGTCAAAATTGAAGCTCCAATTACTAGTTAGTAGAGTAAATGCTGTGATTGATCCAAACTCGACCATTAGCAGAATCATAAAGCCAACCACCGGCGCCTGTAACCGTTGTTCCCAGAACAACACCATTACTGTTTGTGTAGGTCTCTGTTGGAATTTTCTGATCTTGAAACATAGAAGCAGTGATTGTTGCCGGCATCCCAGCGTTTGGATTAGCTACTACATTTGATGCATACTGGATAGCAATTGCTGCCCGAATCCCACCAAGAGCTCCCTTAGCAGCAGCTTCTTGGGCTTCGCCTTGCAAATTAATAAACCTTGGCAAAGCTGTCGCTGCCAAAATACCTAAAATAACAATAACCATAACTAACTCAATTAATGTAAAACCTTTTTTCATAATTTCACCTCCTTATTGTCAAAATTCTAACACACCCTTATCTTCTGTCAAGGGTTTTTAGTGGCCTTTGTAAACACTCATCATATCCCACATCGGCATAAATATCCCCAGGGCAAAAAGCAAGACAATGAGACCTAAGCCAAAAATCAAAATCGGCTCGATCAGCGGGGTCAGGTTTTTGATCGTATAATCTGCTTCACGATCAAAATAATTAGCCACCCTGTTCAACATGCTCTCTAGTGTCCCTGCTTTTTCACCAATGGCCACCATTGAGACCGCGATCGGCGGGAAAAAGGGGCTCTCCCGCATCGGCTCAGTTAAACTTTTACCAGCAGAAACATCTTCGCGCACCTTGTAGATAACTCGAGACAGGATCTTATTATCAATGGTCGCCGCAGTAATTTGCAAAGCCTCTAATATAGGGATACCACTGTTGAGCATAGCTGAAAGCATCCTGGTAAAACGGGAGAGATAGACCTTTAGAAAAAGTGGACCAAAAATTGGGATTGAGAGAATAGCATGGTCCCAAACTTTCCCGCCTTGCTCTGTTTTAATATACCAGCGCAAAGAATAGATCGCGGCCGCCGCCCCCCCCAAGATCCAATACCAATAATGGACTGCTACATAATTTATCCCAATTAATATCCTGGTCGGCAAAGGGAGCTTGGCTCCAAACGAGCTAAAAAAGCCAACAAAACTGGGAATAACTTTCATGGTTAAAAAAGCAAAAGCAATCCCCAAAGAGGCTAAAACAATTATTGGATAACGCATTGCTGTCTTGATCCGCTCCGCGGTCTCCATATCTTTTTCAAGTAATGAAGAGAGACGGTCCAGCTCTTCATCCAAAATACCAGCCTTTTCCCCTGCCTTGACCATATTAGTGATCAAAGGGGGGAAAACCTCCTTATGGACCTCCAGCGATTCAGAAAAGGGTTTACCACTTTCAATATCTTTTTTCACTGCCATAACAACTTTTTGAAATTTAACATTACTAATTTGTTCATGAACCGCCTCAAGCCCCTCAACCAAAGGGACCCCGGCTTGAATAATAGAAGAGAGTTGGCGGGTAAAAATTATTAGGTCGTTTAATTTTATTTTTTGTTGGAAAAAATTAAGAAGCCCTTGGAGTTGGACAAAAGCATCATTGGACTGCTCTTCCGTAATATTGATCGGAGAATAACCCAGCTTTGATAGCTGCATGGCCACAGAGCGAGAACTCTCAGCCTCCATAACCCCCTCGCTAAGGGAGCCATAAGAGTCACGGGCTTTATAATTAAACTTAGTCAAGCTGAGAAACCCTCATGACTTCTTCAATGGTTGTTTTACCTTGCAAAACTTTAGCTAAACCATCATCATGGAGAGTTATCATCCCAGCTTTTCTGGCTGACTTGGCAATATCAGCCGCAGAAACTTTTTTTAAGACAAGGTCACGGATCTCGTCATTAACTATCATTATTTCAAAAATTGCCAAGCGGCCTTGATAACCTGAATTGCGGCAATGGCCGCAGCCCTTGCCGCGATAAAACTTGTATTCTTTCGCTGGATCAAGCCCGACCTTGACCAACAATTCCTTTGAAGGAACATATTCTTCTTGACAGCGGGGACAAATTTTCCTGACCAAACGTTGAGCAATGGCCGCGGCCACCGAAGAGGCTGCCAAGAAAGGTTCAATTCCCATATCAAGTATTCTGGTCAAGGTGCCAGCCGCGTCATTAGTATGCAGGGTTGAAAAGACCAAGTGGCCGGTTAAAGCCGCTTGGATCGCTACTCGAGCTGTTTCTAAATCGCGAATCTCACCTAATAGAATTACGTCTGGATCTTGGCGCAACATCGCCTTTAAGGCGACCGCGTACTCCATCCCTGCCTTAAGATTAATTTGTGATTGCCGCACCCCATGCAATTCATATTCTACCGGATCTTCAATGGTCATAATATTTTTTTCTGGGGTAATGATCCTGTTCAAAGTCGCGTAAAGCGTGGTAGTTTTTCCTGAACCAGTCGGGCCTGTAACCAAAATAATGCCATACGGCCGCTTGATCGTCTCTTCAAATTTTTTCAGGTTTTCTTCGGCAAAGCCCAGGTCTTCTAAACTATAAAGGATACTGCTCTTATCAAGCAGCCTCATAACTAAAGCTTCGCCATAAATTGTTGGGTAAGAAGAGACGCGAATATCAAAGTTTTTATCCTCGGAGCGCAATTCAAAACGGCCATCCTGAGGGACACGGGTTTCCGCGATATCCATTTTTGACATGACCTTGATCCGAGTGATAATTGAGGCATGCATAAAAATAGGGGCGCTGGAAACATCCCTCATCACGCCGTCAACCCGATTGCGAACCCTGACACTTTCTTCCGTCGGCTCAATGTGAATATCAGAAGCCTTGTCATTGGCCGCCCTGATGACCAAAAGATTGACCAGCTTAATAATGGGGGCCTCTTCTTCTGAAACACCCATTGGAATTGGCGGCGCTGACCCAGAAATCGGGCCAATATCTTTAATTAAAGCGTCAACTGAGCCCCCCACCCCATAATACTGGTTGACCGCGGTCATAATCTCTTTAGAGGTCGCGATCATCGGCTCAACATCACATTTGCTTTTGAGCCGAACTTCGTCAAGGGCCATAATATCAAAAGGATCAACCGTCGCCACAGTCAAAACATCCCCAACTTTAAACAAGGGAATAGTTATGAACTTTTTAGCAACTTCATAAGGGACTAGATTGAGGACCTTTTTATCAATTAGGTAGCTTGAGAGGTCGACCCGGGGAATATCCATTTCTTTTTCCAGAAAATCAATCAAGGCATCTTCTGTCATGAGATTTTTTTTGACGATGCTTTTGATTAAGGTCCAGCCTTTTTCGCGGCCTTCGGCAATGGCTAATTTAATTTGATCTTCCGTCAGTAAATTATTTTTAACCAATGACTCCCTAAGAGACCTGCTCTTATCAGCCATAAATTATTCCGCCCCTAGTAATTTTTGGACTTCTTGCCAGAGCACATCAAGCTCAAAGGGCTTTGTAATGTAAGCGTCAGCCCCCATCTCTTTGCCGATTTTTTTGTCCCTTTCCTGGATTTTAGCTGTTAAAAAAATAAGAGGGATATGCCGAAAATTTTCGTCAAACTTCAGCATCCGAGCCACCCTGTACCCATCTATCTTGGGGAGCATTACATCAAGCAGGATCAAGCTTGGCTTGTTCTTTCTCGCCATCTCCAGCGCGGTTTGGCCATTTCTGGCAACTATCACATCACAGTCATGAGACTTGAACATTGTCTCAAGCAAGGACACGACATCTGGCTCGTCATCTACGACAAGTATTTTGGGTTTTTTCTTATTCATCACAAACGAAGTGATTATAACATATGTGTTATAATAATGTATATGCTTTTTGAGCGAGAGCTCGCGATCTTAGTCGGTATTGACCTGCCAGGGGCTCACCTTAGCGCGGAAGTTGAGTCAATCGCCGAGCTAAAAAGGCTGAGCGAAACAGCTGGGGCCACGGTTGTCGGTCAATTAATCCAGAAAAGAGACAGGCCAAACTTAAAATATTTTATCGGCTCCGGTAAAATTGAAGAGCTCAAAGCCTTAGTCTTGGCCAAAGAAGCTAACCTGGTAATTTTTGATATTGAGCTATCCGGCGCGCAGCAGCGAAACCTGGAAAATTATCTTGAGGTCAAGGTCATCGACCGCACCGAACTTATTCTCGATATCTTTGCCCAGCACGCGGCCAGCCGAGAGGGCTCGCTTCAGGTCGAGCTCGCCCAGGCAAGTTTTTCGTTGACCAGGCTGGTTGGCCACGGCAGCAGCATGTCCCGCCTGGGCGGCGGCATCGGAACCCGCGGCCCCGGAGAAACCAAACTGGAGCAGGATCGGAGAAAGATCCGCCATAAAATATCAAGCCTTAAGGCTGAAATAAAAAAACTAGGCAGGGAGCGAACTTTGCGGCGGGAAAAAAGAAGAAAAAGTCAGCTCCCCTTGGCCGCCTTGGTTGGCTACACTAATTCGGGCAAATCAACTTTGCTCAACAGCTTAACTGGCGCAAAAGTTTTAACTCGCGACCAGCTCTTTGCCACCCTTGACCCCACGATTCGACGTTTTTATTTGCCGAGCAATCAAACAATTTTATTAACCGACACAGTCGGCTTTATTCAAAAACTCCCCCACCAACTAGTGGTCGCTTTTCACGCGACCTTAGAAGAGGTCACTGAAGCCGATGTCCTGCTGCACGTTGTCGATGGCAGCCATCCCTATTTTGAAGATCAAATAAGAGCAGTCTATAATGTTCTTGAAGAATTAAAAGCAGTTACCAAACCAATAATTACGGTTTTTAACAAAGCAGATAAACAAACCAGCCCAACCCCCAGCCATCTAATTAAAAAATATGCCCCTGCTGTTTCTATTTCCGCCCTAAAAAAAGAAGGGTTTGATGAATTGACTAAATCTCTCGACCGCTTGCTTGCGCGATAATCTTTAAATCCTTGACCAGCGCGGCAAAAGTTTCAGGCCTTAATGATTGGGGACCATCAGAAAAAGCCTCATCAGGATGGGGATGGACCTCGATCATTAAACCGTCCGCGCCAGCCGCCACCGCGGCCTTGGCCATTGCCGGGACCAGGTCCCACTTGCCTGTCCCATGACTTGGATCAACAACCACCGGCAAGTGGCTTAATTTTTTAATCACAGGGACCGCGGCCAAATCAAGAGTATTCCTGGTATATTTTTCAAAAGTACGGATTCCCCGCTCGCATAAAATGACCTCGCGGTTACCTTCTGAAAGAATATATTCCGCTGACATTAAAAGCTCCTCAATGGTCGCCCCTGCTCCGCGCTTTAACAAAATTGGTTTTTTAATTTTACCAACCTCTTTAAGTAGTTCAAAATTCTGCATATTACGAGCCCCGATTTGGACAAGGTCCGCATATTTTGTCACCAAACCAATATCGCGGGGATCAAGCAGCTCAGTCACAACAGGCAAGCCGGTTTTAGCCCTAGCTTCAGCTAAATATTTCAATCCTTCTTCGCCCAGTCCCTGAAAACTATAAGGTGAACTGCGCGGCTTGAAAGCGCCGCCCCGCAGGGCCGCCCCCCCGGCAGCCTTGATTGCTTCAGCAATTTCTAATGTCTCCTTTTTACCTTCAACCGAACAGGGACCGGCAATAATCGCGATTTTTTGGGTCGCTCCAATAGACAGCTCTTTAGAAATTTTAACAATGGAGTCTTCTCTTTTAAATTCGCGGCTAACCAGTTTAAAAGGTTTAGAAATCTTAAGGACCTCAGATACCCCTGGTAATATTTCAATAGTCTCAAGCTGAAGAGTGCTTTTGTCGCCAATAACCCCAATAACCGTGCGCTCTACCCCTTTGGAAAGATGAAGCCCAAAACCACGTTGCTTAAGGCGATCAACAATATTATTGATCTGGGACTGGGTCGCGTCTGATTTCATAATGATAATCATTTCTTACCTCCGCAGGTTGACCGCGTCTTTTAAGTAAATATGTTTAAGGTCACGCTGGTTGACCGCCGAATTAACGAGCAAAAGAACCCGGATACACTTTGGCAGGGCGCCGGGAACATTAATCTCTGTCATACAAATAAGAGGGGTATCGCTCCAGCCTAAATTCCTGGCAGCGGCCGCCGGGAAATCAGCATTTAAATCGGGGGTAACGCTAAATTGGATTGAGGCAATATCCTCAATAATAAGCTTATTTTCTTTAACAATAGCTAAAAGCAATTCTTTAGTTGCTTCTAAAATAGCTGTTTTATCATTTTTAAGGGCCGTGGTCGCCCCTCTTATTCCTCGAGTAGCCATAATATTTTATCGTATCAAAAATGAAAGAAATAAGCAAATATATCAAGGGCCACGTCGCTTAAAGATGAAAATCAAAGCCTGGCCATTGAAAGATTTTTTTTGAACATCGTTAAGGGTTGCAAACAGTGTCAACTTACCCCTTGGAAACTCAACGCTCATTATTGCCTCAAGGTCATAGTGGTCAGCCAATAATTGCTCAAAACATCTTGCCAACCAGTCATCCAGCCTACTCCTTGGCCGCATATAAAAAGGAAAAACCACAAAGTATTTAGGAGGGGTCAGGCTAACATCTCGCCAGACTTTTTGATAAAACACTTCATAGAGCGGGGCGTCTGAAACAAAAGGACAGCCAGAAGCAAAGGGAGAAACACTCTCCCTGTCCGCATAAACAAGTATCTGAGGCTCTGCCCCAAAGATAAAAACCTTATCATTCTTAGTAGTCTGTTCGGCGATAAATTGTCCAAGAGGGACCGATTCGGGGAAGGGCTGCGCATGAAAAAAATAACGGCTTATTTCATCAGCGGACAATTTAAAATAATAATCAAAATGGACCAAAATAGGATTCATAAAAATCACCAGGGCAAAAAGAAAAGAAAAAAACAACCGGCTCTTTTTAGTTTTTATAAGATCAATGATGGCCACAAGGGCAAAGGCTCCGCTAAGGGCAATCGCCGGGGCCAGCTGGGCAAAATAATGCGGGTAAGCAAAGCCGGGGACAACCGCTAAAAGAGAAAAAAACAAGAATCCAAACAAAAAATAGCCGGAATTGTTCTTTTTTAAGACCGCGACAACAAGGCCAAAAAACAAAAGGAGAAATAAAATTAAATTCCCCTCTAGCAACCAGCCCAATCTTTTAAGAATAATAAAAAAATAAGCCCAGATATTTGCCCCCTTGCCATAATAATAAGGATAGACAAAACACCAAAAAACAAATTCATAAAAAAGATTTCGGGCGATAAAGTATCCGACAATTATTAAACTGATCAACAAAAATCCCAATAACCAAATCGCTAAATGCTTAAGCTCTATTTTTCGCTTCAGCGAAAATTTAGCCTGGGACAACAACAAGAAAATAAATAAAACAAATAAAATCAAGGCCCCGGTTGGCCTAATCCAAAAAGCCAAGGCCCCGCTGACGCCACTTAAAAAAGAAAAAAATCCTTTGTCGCGATCAATAACCAGAAGAATGAACAAAAAGCTCAGGGAAATGGGCAAGAGCAAAAACATCTCGGTCGAAGCGGTAAATCCTTGAATACTTGGCAAAGAGCTAAAAATCGCGTAAATGAAAGCTGTCCACAGCCCAGCGGCCCTTGATTTCATAAATATTTTTCCGACAAAAAACAAGACGATCAGAGTAAGAAAATTATAAATATGTAAAAACAGATGGATCCCTGTTGGCGTTGGCGGAAAAACGCGCAGGGCCAGGGCGTTCAAATAAAAAACCAGCGGGGGCTTCATTTCTAAAACATCCAGGTAGGGCAAGCCACCGCGGAGAATAACCTGGCCAGCATAAGCAAAAAGCCCTTCGTCACGATCCAAAGGAATCCCAACGATATTAATCCTGAGTAAAATATAAACAACTACAATTAAA
>JBDRMQ010000033.1:0-2570 GCA_043811955.1 bacterium
AGGGAGCGAAGTATTATCTGCTACAGCTTTAAAGTGCCGATACAAGCCTTCTTGAGGCGGTTTGTTATAGTAAGGGACCACAATCATTGCCCCGTCAACACCTATCTCCTCAGCTTTTTTAGTTGAATTAATCGTGGTGGCGGTTGAATTTGAACCTGTCCCGGCAATGATTTTGCATTTTGAGCCAACAGCTTTTTTAACCACTCGATAAAGCTCATATTCCTCTTCGTGGGTTAAGGTTGGGGACTCCCCTGTTGTGCCGTGCAACACCAATCCATCAGAACCATTAGCGCAAAGATGGGCTGCCAGCTTTTCTGCCATAGCATAATCAAGAGATAAATCCTTTTTGAAAGGAGTTACCATTGCGGTCAAAACATTGCCAAAATTAGTCATGAAAGACACCTCCAGCTACTATCATATCATATCCCAAACGCTTTCTTAAGCTCTTGGACCCGGTCGCGAAGTTTTGCTGCCCGCTCAAACTCTAGCGCTGTGGCCGCAACCTGCATATCATCCTCAAGCGCCTTGATAATATCAGGGACTTCTTCCTTGGGCAGGAATTCTTTCAGCTTCTTAATCTCTTTAACCTGGGCTTGCTCAATCTGCTCTTTAATATCATGGATCTCTTTAACTATTGTCTGCGGGGTAATGCCATGCTTTTTATTGTAAGCAGCCTGGATTTTGCGACGACGGGCAGTCTCCCCGATTGCCCCGCGCATTGATCTGGTAATCTGGTCACCATAGAGGATTACCTTGCTATTAACATTTCTGGCAGCGCGGCCAATTGTTTGGATCAATGAGCGCTCAGAGCGCAAGAAGCCTTCTTTATCCGCGTCAAGGATCGCGACCAGCGAGACTTCTGGCAAATCCAAACCTTCGCGCAAAAGATTGATCCCAACTAAAACATCAAACTTACCTAAGCGCAGGCCGCGCAGGATATCAATGCGCTCAAGGGTTTGGATATCAGAATGCAAATAGCGGACCTTAATCCCCGCCTCAGTTAAATAATCAGATAAATCTTCAGCCATCCGCTTGGTTAAAGTAGTTACCAGCACCCTCTCCTGGCGCTGGGTCACCTGTTTAATTTCCACGATTAAATCTTCTATTTGCCCTTTGGTCGGTTTTACAATCAGGGCGGGATCAACCAGCCCTGTCGGACGAATAATTTGCTCAACAACTTTATTGGCATGCTCCTTTTCATAATCAGCCGGGGTAGCTGAGACAAAAATAACTTGCTTGACCCGCGCTTCAAACTCAGGAAATTTTAGCGGCCGGTTATCAAGGGCTGAAGGGAGGCGAAAGCCAAAGTTAACCAAATTGGTCTTGCGCTGTTTATCCCCCTCATACATTGCCCTAACTTGAGGGACAGTCACATGCGACTCATCAATAAAAAGCAAAAAGTCATCCGGGAAATAATCGATCAAAGTTCCCGGAGGTTCCCCTGGCTTGCGGCCGTCCAAATGACGAGAATAATTCTCGATTCCTGAGCAATAGCCCATCTCGCGGATCATCTCCAGGTCATACTTTGTCCGTTGGGCTAATCTTTGGGCCTCAAGCTTTTTATTCTGTTTATTTAATTGAACTAGTCGCCAATTCAACTCTTTATTAATTGATTCAAGAGCAGATTTTAAGCTGTCTTCAAAAGTAACATAGTGTGTTCCTGGATAAATCCCAACATAGCCTTTTGAAGATAGAACCTTGCGAGACAAGGTTTCCACCTCAGAAATTTTTTCCACCCGGTCATCAAAAAGCTCAATGCGCAAAAAATTAGTATCATAAGCCGGCTGGACCTCAATCACATCACCACGCACGCGAAATTTACCTCGGGATATTTCTAAATCATTACGCTCATATTTGGTTGAAACCAAATGCTTAATAATGTCATCTCGACTGATTTTTTGGCCAAGCTTTAAAATCAAAACTGCTTTTTTGTAATCCTCAGGTCGGCCCAGGGCGTAAATACAAGAAACAGAAGCAACCACAATTACATCCCGCCGCTCCAAAACTGACATGGTTGCTTCATGCCGCAAGCGGTCAATTTCCTGGTTAATTGAAGAGTCTTTTTCAATATACGTATCTGTGGACGGCACATAGGCCTCAGGCTGATAGTAGTCGTAAAAACTGACAAAGTACTCAACCGCGCTCGAAGGAAAATAGCTGCGAAATTCTTGGCAAAGTTGGGCAGCCAAGGTTTTATTGGGGGAAATAATCAAGGTTGGCCTCTGAACTTGCTCGATCACATTGGCCATGGTAAAAGTTTTGCCAGACCCTGTTACCCCTAAAAGGGTTTGCGCTTTTTTGCCAGCTTTGAGCCCTTTGACCAACCCCTCAATAGCTGCCGACTGATCCCCGCAAGGTTTAAACTTTGAGACAAGTTTGAACTTTGTCATTTAAATCTTTCTTTGTCCCTTCATTCCAGATCACAACACCAGCTAATTTTAAATATTCTTTTTGGCTCATTTGTGAGCGCAGACGAGCTATTGCCGATTGTCTGACAAGCCCCTTCTTTAGCAATCTTTTCAAGCGAGTTTCACGCTTTGCCATCACAGTCCAAACTTCATCACACAAGC
>JBDRMQ010000034.1:0-2697 GCA_043811955.1 bacterium
ATGGAGGAGTGGCAGAGTGGTTGATCGCGCCTGTCTTGAAAACAGGAATGCCTTCACGGGCATCGGGGGTTCGAATCCTCCCTCCTCCGAATAAATAAGATGATACCAGATAAAATATTTTTAACAAAAGGTGTTGGTCGGCACAAAGAAAAATTAGCCAGCTTTGAGATGGCTCTGCGTGACGCGGGGATCCAGGCGGTTAACTATGTCCAAGTTTCAAGTATTTTCCCTCCGGGCTGTAGGTTGATCTCAAAGGAACAAGGCGTTAAGCTACTCAAACCAGGCCAGATCACTTTTATTGTCATGGCGCGCAACGATACTGACGAGTCCCACCGCTTGCTTTCTGCTTCTGTCGGCATGGCTATCCCCGCCGATTCCAGCTCATATGGTTATTTAAGTGAACACCATGCCTTTGGCCAAACCAATGAAGAGTGCGGCGACTATGCCGAAGATATTGCCGCGCAAATGTTAGCGACAACTCTTGGTGTCCCATTTGACGATGAGGCAAGCTGGGATGACCGCAAAGAAGAATGGAAACTTTCAGATAAAATAGTTAAAACAACCCATATTACCCAAAGCGCGATTGGCCAACGTGGGGTTTGGACTACTGTGTTAGCGGCTGCTGTCCTTTTGTTTGGCGAATAATTTACAAATGTCATTGCAGATCAAAGGTTTTATTGAGACCTCTTTCCTTGATTGGGACGGCAAAGTTGTTTCAACCTTATATGTTGCTGGTTGCAGCTTTCGTTGCCCGTTTTGCCATAATTCTGGTTTGCTTTTTACTCCAGAAAAATACGAACTAGTCCCTTGGGAAAAGATTGCAGCTTTCTTGCTTGAGCGCCGAGATTTTATCGATGGGATTTGTTTGACTGGGGGAGAACCTTGTTTGCATCAAGAGAATGGTTTGTTTGAATTCTTGAGGCAGATAAAAAAGCTGGGGTTCCAAATTAAACTTGATAGCAATGGTTATCAGCCTGAATGTTTAGAAAAAATTATTGCTGAAAAATTAGTCGATTACGTCGCCATGGACCTTAAAGGGCCGCTGGACAAGCGCTATGACCAACTCTCCGGGGTTAAGACAGATTTAAGTAAGATTAGGTCTAGCCTGGCGATTATCCAAAGAAGCGGGCTGGATTATGAATTTCGGACAACTGTTGTCCCCACTTTATTGTATAATGGTGAGATCGAGGCTATGGCTGAGGAAATTAAGGGGGCTAAGAAATTTGTGTTGCAACAATTTGTTCCAGACCATTGTTTATCAGGTTCATTGCGTGAGATCAAGCCGTATTCTAGGGAGAAATTTGTAGAGCTGGCTGAGCTAGCCAAAAAATTTGTGCCTAATACTTGTTTGCGGGGAGTTTGAGACAACGTCTTGAATTTAGCCTGAAAATTAGGTATGATTTTATTTTGACACCGACCCGGTAGCTCAGCTGGTAGAGCATCTGCCTTTTAAGCAGGGGGTCATGAGTTCAAATCTCATCCGGGTCAAATTTTATATAGAAGGCGCGGTAGCTCAGTTGGTAGAGCAGCGGACTGAAAATCCGCGTGTCGCCGGTTCAATCCCGGCCTGCGCCATACTTTTTGAAAATTGAATAATGATAAGGAGGGATTGGCCAATGATTGATAAAATTCGCGCCCACTTTAAAGATCGATTCGTAATTATTTGGTTGTCAGTGATTCTCTTGTGTTTATGTTTTGTCGGGGCGAAATTTCTTTTTTTTAATCAAGCCAGTTCTTCGCTGGAAGCTGTTCTCACTAAAAGACCGCAAAACTCTTTTGATTTTTCAGTTTTTGTCGCCTCTCTCTTGGCCTTATCTTTGGCCTCTATTTCTGTGGCCAAGGGTTATGAGGTTTTAAAGCGCAACCATGCGGTGACTGATACTGTTTTGCCCGATCTGGGGGTTGATTCTATTCGCAGCGAGATTGACAATGAAGAGATCGCCGAGCTAAAACAAGCGCTTATCAGATTGGAAAAGGATAAAGATGAATTACACCAGGCCAAGGAGTATATCAAGCATGAAAATATGGAACTTAAGGACCAGCTCAATCGGCTAACCTTTGACCACGGTGAAGTTAGCCGTGCCGAGCAAATGCTGCGCAAAAGTAATATTTCCCTGAGTCGCGAATGTGAGCGGCTTACATCAGAAAATGAAGTTTTGCTTTTGAAAATGGATTTATTTGAGGCGACCCCGCTTACGGAGGTGTCCTGGGTCGAGCCAGTTGCTTTAACAAAACCAAAGAAAACACAAACTAAGAAGGCGGCTGCGAAAACCAGGGCAAAAGTAAAAACAAAGAAAAGAAAGAAGGGATAAATAAATGCTTAAGAAGTTTCTACTCTTATTATTAATGATTGGCATGATGTCACCCGTGACTTTGGCTAGTTTTTCTTTTTGTTTAATTGATAATTTTGAGGGAGGGGTGTTTGAAGAGGGAGGGAAATGGTGGCGGTTTGGGGACCTAAAGGTAGAGGCAGTTGAAAATCAGGCTGGCACGAACAAAGATGTGATTGCTGAATCTTGTGGGGAGTACTCGCTTAATATTTCTGGGCAGGCCCAAAATTGGTATGTTGGTGGAATTGGGACATATTTAGGGCTTGACGCGACTTTGTATTCGCGATTTCAAATAGATGTTTATGGTAATGATAAACTTAGGGGGAAATTATTAATCCATCTTTTTGATGATGATAATAATAATTAT
>JBDRMQ010000035.1:0-10703 GCA_043811955.1 bacterium
CCGTGACAGGGTCAAGATTTCAATCCTCTTGGCCCCGGCTTTTTTCAAAGTCGCGCTGCATTCAGCAATTGTCGCGCCAGTTGTGTAGATATCATCTAGGAGCAAGACCCTTTTATTTTCCACGGCAGCTTGATCTGTAACTTGAAAAGCCTCCCTAATATTATGAAAACGCTTCTCTCGCGGCAGGTCAAAGTTAGCCAGGGTGTTTTTAACCCGCTCAAGGACAGGTTGAACTGGAATTTCGTGATACTTTCCCACCACATTGGCCAGGTGTTCCGCTTGGTTAAAGCCTCTTTCTTGATGGCGCTTTTTATGGAGCGGAACTGGAATTATTAGATCAAGCTCCTTCATTTCCAGTGGTGTTTGACTGAGGTATTGAACCATCAAGACCCCCAGGGGTTGAGCTAACTTTTTTCTTTTATTGAATTTAAAACGTCGAATAGCCTGGCGCAAAACCCCCTCATAAACCGCGACGCTATAAATCCCCATATGCGGTTTCATGAATTTAATTTCAGCAAAGCATTCTGGGCAAAGATGTTCTCGGCCAGGCTTTTTGCAAACCTCACATTTAGGCGGGAAGATTAAATCTAATGCCGATTCAAATATTTTTTTCATTATTGTATCCTCACCCATTTAACCTAGTTTTACCCCCTCTCCATTTTATGGAGAGGGAAATGAATCCGCCAAACCCTGCCTGCCGGCAGGCAGGGGCGGAGAAAAGGGTGAGGTTTTAATTGCTTCACATTATAGCATATGCTAAGATACGGCCAACATGAATTGGGATGACATTGTTTCTCTGCTCGAACAAGGCGAAGGCCAATCCGTAGAATTTGAAAAAAGTATCCCCTCTATTGACGACATTGCCCGCGAAATTGTGGCTTTTGCCAATGCTGACGGCGGTAAAATTGTTTACGGGCTTGATGATAAGAACAAACACTTGGTTGGCGCGGAGATAGAAGAAGGCCTGCTTGAGCAGATCAAAGATATCTCTAAAAATTCTTGCACTCCCTCTGTTAATATTGAAGTTGAGGTCGTGGAAAAAGCAGACAAGAAAATCGTTGTGATTACCGTGCTTGAGGGTGATGATAAGCCTTATCGTTCTGATGAAATTTGTTACATGCGGGATGGCAATGAATCAAGGCCTGCCCGTGATAATGAGGAAGAAGACATTACCAATCCCTGGTCCGGCAAGGGCTTAAACAAGCGCCAACTCCGCGCGATGCAGATTATGGCAGAACATGGCTCAATCTCTAACCGCGATTTCCGTGATGCCTTTGGTGTTTCCCACAAAACTGCCCACATTGAGCTAACTATTTTGGTTGATAAAAGATTAGCTATTTCCGAAGGCGCCGGCCGCTCTACCCGCTATATTTTGACTAAACAGCCGGAAGAATAATTAGAAGGCTTTTGGCTCGTAGTCAACTTCATCCTCTGCCTCAAGGGCAATCCTAGCCATTGTTTCAACTGTTTCAACTGGATACTCACCGATAGAAGTTTCTTCTGAAAGCATAACCGCGTCAGTACCGTCAAAAATAGCATTGGCAACATCTGAAACTTCTGCCCTGCTGGGGAGTTCGTTCGTTACCATTGAGGGGAGCATCTGGGTTGCGACAATGACAGGTTTTTTATATTCATGACAAAGTTTAACAATCATTTTTTGGGTCTCGGGAACTTTTTCCAGCCGCATTTCAATCCCTAAATCTCCGCGAGCAATCATAATGGCGTCAGCAGCTTTAATAATTTCTTTTATGTTTTCAACTGCCTCTGGCTTTTCGATTTTAGCGATAATCGGGATCTTGCATTTGAGTAGCTCTCTTAAGGTTAGGAGGTCCTTTGCTTCCCTGACAAAAGAGAGGGCGATATAATCAACCCCTTGGCTGCAGGCCCAGGCCGCGTCTTGCCTGTCCTTTTCCGTTAGTGATGGAAGCGAAAGTTTTGTCTTTGGAATATTAACCCCTTTGTGTTCGCCTAAAGTCCCGCCATCCTCAATTTCACAATGAAGCTTTTGTTCATCTTTAGTTAAGACTTTGAGCTGGATTGTGCCGTCAGCCAACAGCAGGATATCCCCTACTTTGATATCGGCAAAAACAGTGGCTGGGGAGATAGATATCTTTGTCTCATCCCCGATAATTTCTCTGCTATAAACATCAATAAATTCCTTAAGTTTAAGCTTTACATTTTGATTTTTGAGCTTGCCCGTGCGTATCCTTGGTCCCTGCAAATCAGCTAAAACCCTAATTTTGGGATCGATTTTCCTGATTTTACGAATAACTTCTTCATGTTCTGCTAAAGTGCCGTGGGAAAGATTGAGTCGACAAATATCCATGCCGGCAGTAACGAGTTTTTTAAGCATAGCCTCGCTATTTGTAGCCGGCCCGATAGTGCAGATTATTTTGGTCTTACGCATGTTAAGAGCGTAGCAAAAACCTTGGGGTTTTACAATCAACTTTAGTTTGATATAATCATTTGTAGGAAGGTTGAGGTTGGGTCGATGGAATAGTTGATAGTCGTAGGGTTTTGGATCGACGCAACCCGCTGACTTAAGACAGAGAGCAAAGGAGAAAATTAATGCGAAAACCCTTGATGGCCGGCAACTGGAAGATGCACATGACCGAGACTGAAGCCCTTGATTTTGTGAATCAGGTAAAACCCCTGGTTAAAGATGTAACAGATAAAACAATGCTTATTTGTCCCCCTTTTCTAGCAATTTCAAAGTTAAAAGAGGCTTTAGCTGGGAGCAATATTGCTTTAGGTGCCCAAAATATGCACTTTGAAGACAAAGGGGCTTTTACTGGTGAAGTTTCTGCTCCAATGCTCAAAGCTGTTGGTGCAGAGTACGTAATTATTGGGCACTCAGAAAGACGCCAATATTTTTGTGAAACAGATGAGATAGTTAACAAGAAACTTTTTGCTGCTTTAAACTACGGAATACTGCCGATTATTTGTTGTGGTGAAACTCTTGAGCAGCGTGAAAAGAATGAAACCATGAAGGTGATCGAAACCCAAATCAAGGGTGGTTTTGGTGATCTGCTTACTGCTGATTTAAAAGGAACTTTTTCTGACCTAGTCATCAGCGACTGGTCGCAAATTACAATTGCTTATGAACCGGTTTGGGCTATTGGGACCGGCAAGACTGCTAGTCCAGAACAAGCTCAAGAAGTTCATGCTTTTATCCGCGGATTGTTGCCAAAGGATGTAGCCCAAGAAGTCAGGATTTTATACGGCGGGTCGGTTAAACCTGACAATGTTAAAGAATTAATGGCTAAGCCTGATATTGACGGCGGTTTGGTCGGCGGTGCGAGTTTAAAACCAGAAAGTTTTGCAGGATTGGTTAAGTATTAGTCTGTCGCGCTGATTTATGTTAGAATTATTGAGTGAGGAGGAGTTTTATTTATGCTTAAATCATTACTGCCTATTATGATTGAGAAAGACGAAGATGGGGTTTATGTAGTTGAATGTCCTGTTTTCTCTGGCTGTTATTCGCAGGGCAAAACCATGGACGAAGCTCTAAAAAACATTCGAGAAGTCATTGATATTTGTTTGGAAGAAAAAGAGAACAAGAAGATTTTAAAGGATTATCACCCCAAAGAGCTTAGCTTTTTGACATTATCTTATGCCTAAAATCCCCACTATTTCCGGCAATGAGGCTATCCGCTGTTTTGAACAATTGGGCTATGAAGTGACCAGACAAAAAGGGAGCCACGTTAGGCTTCATCACAAACTTGATAAAAACAAAAAGCCGCTTACTGTGCCAAAGCATAAAGAATTAGGCAAAGGCTTATTGCGTAAACTCATCAGAGACGCTGAAATTACTATCGAAGCTTTGGTTGAATTGCTTTAGTTTTACTGGTCGGCGGCGCGAGCCTCAAGCCGGAGAGTTTTGCAGGATTGGTTAAGTATTAGTCGTTACTAATCTCAACAAGATGAATCACAGCCCCAATGGTGATGAAACTATATTGCCACCCCTGGGTCGGCTTGCTGTATGTATCTTTATACCAAGTTATGTAAAAAGTGTCGTTTTCTCCTGTCCCCATTGTCTTTGTTAAAATGGGTAGGTATCTTGGGTGATCACCAAGCCGCAAATCTCCATGGTCATGTTTGGCGGCAACATTTTCTAAGAGAAAGGCAGTGTTAAGTTCTTCGCTACTTGGAATCATAAATCGTCTATTTGTAAAACTGTTTAGTTTCTGGACAAAACTATCAAGATCTGAGAATTTAACCCCAGTTAAAAAATCATTGTCCATACTCCTCTGAAATTTGAATTTTACATCGTCTCCTAACTCATGCCCGACCATAACCTGTCGAAATAAGCCAAACGTAATAGGCACCTGCGTAATTTTTAGTTTGCCACATAGATATCGTTCCATTGCTGAATGATGAATGAAAATATGAGAAGGAAGGTATATCATGACACTAATGATTGGAAAAACATATTATAAGCCCGGGGCGTTTACTACCATGGAACCTATCTTGAGCGGTTAAGATGTAATATTTTTGAGGGAGAACTCCGAAAAATTAAGGGTTCGGAACCTGAGGCTAAAAGCCTCGGTTCCTTTTCTCGTCGAGAGCAATTTGTATTTTGGAACCGACCTGCCTGCCAGCAGGCAGGGAATTTCATTCTCAGGTTCCAAAATCAACTTTTTCGGAGTTCTCAAAATATGCCTGTTCAAGAAGCTTTTGCACAGCTTCTCCCATCTTCGGCAGGGTCATATTAAAGGCGATTAGTTTACAATTGAATCGGGGATGAACCTTTAACATGCTCTGAAATAAGGGCGTATAGGCGTGTATTTATAAAGCCGTTGTTATTAAGGTTTAGGGGTTGGCAGCCTGAAGGCTGCCGCTACATTGGGAAAAGGAACCGACCTGCCTGCCCTGCCTGCCGGCAGGCAGGCGGCAAGGCAGGGAATTTTATTCTCAGGTTCCTTGACAATTGCTTTCATAGGCGTCACTTTTTAAGAAAAATTTCACTTTAAAAAAAAGAAGTTTAGTAAGCAGGTGTGTTTTTATGACGTGAAAACAACTTAATCTGGTTTAACAATTATTACTTCAGGCTCAAGAAACAGAGCAAATTTGTCAGCAACTCTCTGTCTCACTAAGGAAATCAAACCAACAACATCTTGAGAAGTGGCCCCTCCCAAATTAACAATAAAATTAGCATGCTTTTCACTTATCTGGGCATCACCAACGCGCAAACCTTTGCACCCAGCTTCTTCAATTAACTTAGCGGCAATTTTACCTGGTGGATTTTTAAAGACACTGCCACAATTAGGCAAATCAAGGGGATGCCGTTGCTGACGCTTCACCCGGCACTCTTCTATTAGTTTGATGCTTGCCCCATGTTTTAATTTAAAAATAACTTCAACAACTACCCCAGAGATAGAGCTCGCGCGATAAGAAAAGGTAAGTTCACCCCTTGTTAGAACCTTTTCCTCCCCCTGATAATCAACAACTTTAACAGACTCAACAAATCTCCCTATCTCCCCACCCCAAGCCCCAGCATTCATAATAAGAGCCCCCCCCACCGTCCCGGGAATTCCAGCTAAAAACTCAAGGCCCACTAGTTCATTTTCGGCCAAAGTATTGACTAACTTATTGAGCGCCACTCCTGCCCCAGCAATTGCAGTTTCACCGTCAACCTTGATTGAAGTGCAAAAATCAGCCAAACAAATAACTAGGCCAGAAAAACCCTCATCTGAAAAAATAAGATTGGTCCCATTGCCAATTACAAGCTTCTTTTCTTCTAAAGTAAGTGCTGCTCTTAGTTCTTCAACATTCTTGGGGACACAAAATAATTTTGCTAATCCGCCAACTTTAAGCGAGGTATGTTTAGCTAGTGGTTCGTTTTGTAAAAATTTCATCTTTGCATCTTTAGCCTGGTCAACAGCTCTTTCCCAACCGTATAAATATCCCCGGCCCCAAGGGTTAGGACAATGTCCCCTGCTCGCGCCTCAGAAACCAAGTATTCAACAATTTTTTCTTTCCTGGGTAAATACTCAACCTCTTTATCGGTAATTTTATCAGCAATGGTTTTACCAGAAATGCCAGGAATCGGTTTTTCTGAAGCAGCATAAATATCAGTTATAACCACCTTGTCTGCGTCTGAGAAAGCCCTGCCAAAATCATCTTTGAGCATAGCAGTTCTAGTATAACGATGCGGTTGAAAAACACAAATAATCCGCTGATCTGGCCAGCCAAGCCTAGCGGCCGACAAAGTCGCTCGAATCTCGGTCGGATGGTGAGCATAATCATCAACAATTAAAATACCATTATAATCACCAACTGTTTGAAAACGTCTTCTTGCCCCGACAAAAGCCTGCAGGGCAGCTGAAATTGTGCCAAAATCAAGGCCATACTCCAGGCCAATGGCAAAAACCGGCAGACCGTTCAAAACATTTTGCCAGCCAGGCACAGAGAGCTCAACTCGACCCAGGGGCTTCCCCGTATGGAGCAAAGTGAAGCTTGAGCCAAATTTTTCAAATTCCATTTTATCAGCCGAAAAATCAACCTCACCTTTTAAGCCATATGTAATCACCCGCCGCTCAATTTTTTTGAGCAATTTTTGGTTGTTTTCATTGGTGGCATCCAGCAAGGCCAGCCCAGCCGGGGCAATGTGGCCGCAGAATTTTTCAAAACTTTCCAACAAACTTTTGATCGAACCAAAATTTTCCATATGGTCTTCTTCAATATTGGTGACCACCCCAACAGTGGGAGAATAATATAAAAAAGAATTATCCGATTCATCTGCCTCGGCAATTGAAAAACGACCGGCGCCAAGCTTCGCGTTCCCCTCAATATAGTCCATGTCACAGCCGATAAAATAAGTCGGGTCAAGCTTGCCAAAATCAAAAACCTTGGCCAACATCGCGCTGGTCGTTGTCTTGCCGTGGGTCCCGGCAACCGCGATCACTGTTTTGCTCTGATTAAGGATCCAAGAAAGCATCTCTGCCCGCTTTAAGCTTTTAATCCCATTAGCTTTAGCTTCTCGACGTTCAACATTTTTAAAGGGGACGGCTGAACTATAAATTAAAAGGTCAATCCCGCGAACATTAGTCGCTTTGTGGCCAATGTAAATCTTGACCCCCAGGTCCTTCAAACGAATAGTGTTTGTCCCCTCCCTGACATCTGAGCCGGAAACAACATAGCCCATCTCATGCAGGATCTTCGCGATCCCTGACATGCCGCAGCCCCCTACCCCGACCAAATGGATTTTCTTTATCCGCTCCAGATCAAACTCTTTCATTGAGATAATCAACGATCCTTTCTGCCGCGTCCGGCTTGGCCAGCCGGTGACAAGCCTGTTTCATTTTATCATAACCTTGCCCTTCTGCCCCAATTAGCTGGATAAATTTATCACTGGAAAAATCTTTTTCTTCGACTAATTTAGCGCACCCTTCTTTGACCAAAACCTGAGCGTTCAGCAATTGATGGTTGTCCGCGGCATAAGGGAACGGGATTAAGATCATCGGCAGCCCCCGCGCTAAGAATTCAGCAATCGCCGTGGCCCCGGCGCGGCTCACCACCAGATCAGCGACCGCTAAGGCAGTCGCGATATTTTCTAAGTACGGCAAAGCCTGATAATTTTTTATTGCTTTGCCTTCCAGATAGTTTTTGACCCAGCCGTAATCTCGTCCGCCGACAATATGCAAAACAAAAACATTGTCGGGTATCCGCTCAAGCGACGAAAGAACCAGCTCGTTAATTTTTTTCGAACCTTGGCTCCCCCCCATAACCAGCACAACTCGGAGCTCGGCTGATATTTTCAAGTCTTCTCGAGCAATTGATCTCTGCATATTAAGGACCGAGCGCCGAACCGGATTGCCCACCACTTCCCCTGATAAATATTTTTTAGATTCAACAAAAGAGAGAAAAACCTTGTCGGCCAAACGACTGCAAAGACGATTAACAAAGCCAGGCAAAACATTTTGCTCAAGCAGGACAATCGGGACCCGCAAAATTTTCGCGGCAGCCGTGACCGGCAAACTAACATAGCCGCCAGTCGCGACCAAGACTTTGGGCGAGAATTTAAGCAGTATAAATATTGACTGAAAAAAACCAATTAAGCTAACAAAGGGAGCGGACAAGGCCTTGTAAGAAACTTTGCGCAAAAGTGCCCTGGCCCGGATCAATTTAATTTTAAACCCATAGGCCTTAACAATTTTTTTTTCTAAACCCTCAAGGCTGCCAATAAATAGGACCTCGGTGTGGCCTCCTCGACTAAGCAGTTCCTCAGCCAAAGCTATCCCTGGATAGATATGCCCCCCTGTCCCACCGGAAACTATGGCGAGCTTCATCAGCCTTTCCTTTTAGCGGGCAAAGGGGAAGCCAGCGAGATATTTATCAAAATCCCTACAGCCAACAAATTCATAATTGTGGCAGTCCCCCCGTAGCTAATAAAAGGAAGCGGAATTCCGGTGGTGGGCAAAAGCCCCAACACCACCATAATATTCATTAAAGCCTGAATAGCTAACCAAGCGACAAGCCCTGTGGCCAATAAAAGACTAAAGCTGTCTGGAGCATTCATGGCGATCCTAAACCCACGGACAACAAAAATAATAAACAAAATCAAGACTGCCACTCCGCCCAAAAGGCCCAACTCTTCACACAAGATCGCGAAGATAAAATCAGTAAACTGCTGGGGGAGATAAAAGAACTTTTGCTTAGAAGCGCCAAGCCCTAGCCCAGAAAAACCACCAGAGCCAACTGCCAAGAGCGATTGGATAATATGAAAGCCAGATCCTTGGGGATCTTTCCAGGGATCAAGAAAAGCGACCATGCGCCTTAAACGATATGGGCTGGTCACGGATAAAACCGCGATTAAAGTCACTCCTACCCCGCCTAATAAAGAGAGGTGCGCCAGGCGAGCGTTTGCCGCGAAAAGCATGACAAAAGAGGTCCCAGCGATCGCGATGGCCGTACCCAAATCTGGCTGCAGAATAATTACCCCCAAGACCAAGCCAATTAAGACCAAGACAGGCAAAAGACCCTGGACAAAATCCTGAAGCTTAGCCCCCTTGTTAGCCAAAAGATTAGCCAAATAAAGGATCATGGCAAACTTAAAAAATTCCGAAGGTTGAAATGAGATAAAAACTAAATTGATCCAGCGGGTCGCCCCTGATATTTTTTTGCCAACACCAGGAACAAACAACAGCAGCAGCAAAAAGATTGAAACCGCAAAAATCAGACCAGACCGCTTTTTTAAAGTTTTTAGGTCAAGCGACAAACCAAAATAAAGGGCCAATCCCCCAAGCAAGAGATAAAAGAGATGCCTTTTAATAAAGAAATAAGTATCATTAATTTTTAGCCCCATTGTTGGACTGGCCGAAAAGATCATGATCAGGCCGACCGCGACTAAAGCCAGAACAGCAAAAACAAAAATATAATCGAGTTTAGGCTTTCCCATCTAAAACCGCCTTTTTAAAAACTTGGCCCCGCTCTTCAAAATTAGCAAACATATCAAAACTAGCGCAAGCTGGGGAGAGCAAAACTATCTCGCCTGGCCTAGCTAAAAACCGCGCTTTTTCAATTGCCGCGTTCATTGTTTGAGTAAAGTAAATGTTTTCATACCCCACTGTTTTTAAGGACTGGCTAAAACGCTGCGCCGCCTCACCAATTAAAATAACCCCTTTGACGCTTTCCTTTATTTTAGCAGACAAAGCAGCTAAAGAGACCCCTTTGTCTTTTCCGCCCAGAATTAAAACCAGGCCCTTGCCAGCAAAGGTCTCAATTGCTACCAGGGTTGAATCAGGATTTGTGGCTTTGGAATCATTATAAAAATCAACCCCATTAATAGTAGCGGTAAATTCAATCCGATGCTCTACCCCAGGAAAGGCGCGCAAAACACCCGCCACAGTTTTTCCATCAATTTCGCATAAATCTGCCACTTTGGCGGCCGCCAAGGCATTTTCTAAATTGTGCCGGCCAGGGATTTTTATCTCTTTTGGAGACAAGGTGATGATCTCAGTTTCGCTTTTACTAAACGGAATTAACTTGGACTTAGCTGTTTTTACCATCGCGGAAACTTCTTGATCATCTAGGTTATAAATTAAATAATCGTCACCTGTCTGATTAAGAAATATCTTGGCCTTCTGCTTAATATACTCAGCCATTGTTTTATGACGCTCAAGATGATCAGGTTGAATATTTAAAATAACACTGATCCAGGGTTTAAATTTATCAATCACTTCAAGCTGGTAACTGCTTATTTCCGCTACAATATAATCAAGCTCAACGTCGTCAACCTCAACTAAAGGGTTACCAATGTTACCGGCTACCGCGACCTTTTTACCGCCGGCTTTAAGCATTTCTCCAATTAAAGTTGTCGTGGTTGTCTTTCCGTTGGTTCCGGTCACGGCAATGATTGGTTTTTTAAGCAGCTGAAAGGCCAACTCTATTTCTGAAATAATTGGCACCCGGGTTTTAGATAAAACAGGGATGTCCAAATGAATTCCAGGGCTTACAACAATCAAATCAGCTCCACTCAATAAATTTTCTGGATGCCCTCCCAGCTCACAGATCACACCCAATCCCTTTAGGTGACGAATAATTTTAGGATCAAAATGCTCCTCTTTCTTCTTATCCGTAATCGTCACCCGAGCGCCAAGTAAGGCTAATTTCTGGGCGGCAGCCAGACCACTGCGGGCCAAGCCAAAGACTACTATTTTTTTATCTTTGTAATTCATAAATCACGTAGTGGCAAAGTTTAC
>JBDRMQ010000036.1:0-3990 GCA_043811955.1 bacterium
ACAGCTGCCACCAATAGCGTCTGCTGATAATCAGCATAAACAGCAAAAAGAATAACTGAAACCAAGATCAAATCAGGCGCTACCCCAAAAAGATTTAAACGCGCAAAAAACACTGTTTGCAAAACCAAGACTAAGATAATAAATATTATGATTTTAAAAAAACGCATGGCTCAAAAAATTATATAGACTTCTTCCAACTTGGAAAAATCAACCGCAGCCTTAACTTCAATTTGATAGAAAAGATCATGCTCTTTTTTAGTAGCGAGGGTTACCCGACCTATGGGGATCCCGGCAGGGAAAACCCCTGAAATCCTGGACGAGACGATCTGGTCGCCTGGCTTGATGTCGCTCCCCACGCTGACATATTTCATAATTAGTTTATTAGATGAACGGCCAGTCACGATCCCATAATCACGACTGCGCTGGTTCTCCGCAGCCACGGAACTGGCCGGGTCAAGAATGATCATCACCTTGGCAGAGAGTTTGGAGACCTCTACGACGCGTCCCACCACCCCAGCCGGCTCAACAACAGCCATCCCCCTTGCTACCCCAGCTAAACTCCCTTGGTCAATCTCTAGGATAGAAAGCCAGGGGCTGGGAGAGCGCCCCACTACCCTGGCCGCCATTAGATTTTTATCATAAGGATTTTTATTGATAAAAGAGAGGCTCTCCCTTAAACGTTGGTTCTCTTTTTTCAGCTCTTCAAGGGTTAATTGTTCAAGCTTTAAATGCTCGACCAATACCCGCAATTCATGGCTCTCTCGCGAAAGTTGCCGTAAGTTATTAATAGAAGCAGGAACAGCCGCGCCAGCGCGCCAAACAAACAAGCCAACCGCGCGAACCGGGTAAGTCACGGAAATTAAGGCTGATCTCACCCCAAAAAGATTATGCCAAGCGGAAAACGATAAAAAGATAGCTGACAAAATAATTACCACCGTTAAGAACGGCGGCTGGCTCTGGCGATACGGCTTAAAGCGAATCACTGGACCTTACGTTGGGGCATTATTAATACCTTTTTCAAGGTATCAATCTCCTCTAAGATTTTCCCGGTACCATAAGCAACACAGGAAATTGGATCATCAACCACATAGACCGACATGTCAGTTTCTTGGGCCAAGTATTTATCAAGACCGCGCAAGAGCGAGCCGCCGCCAGCCATGACAATCCCTCTGTCCATAATATCCGCGGCCAACTCTGGAGGGGTTTGCTCTAGCGTCATGCGCACCGAATCAACCACCGTGGCCACTGGATCAGATAACGCGTCACGGATCTCGGAAGAAGTTAGGGTCAAGGTTTTGGGCAAGCCAGTTACTAAATCTCGGCCGCGAACTTCGATCGTGCGCTCTTCAGCCAGCGGGAAAGCAGAGCCAATATCAATTTTGATCTGCTCTGCGGTGCGTTCACCAATTAACAAGTTATAATTTTTGCGACAGTGCGAAACAATCGCTTCATCCATCTCGTCCCCGGCCACCCTGATTGATTTTGAAACAACAATGCCGCCTAAAGCTAAAACCGCGACCTCAGTGGTCCCGCCGCCAATATCAACAATCATGCTCCCTTGCGCTTCAGACACGGGTAAATTCGCCCCAATCGCGGCTGCCATCGGCTCTTCAACTAAATAAGCCTCTCGAGCGCCGGCGTGCATGGCCGCGTCAAGCACTGCCCGCTTTTCAACCCCGGTAATACCGGAAGGGACGCCAACAACTATTCTTGGCCTAACAAAGGCCGAGCGATTGTGGCTCTTTTTAATAAAATGGCGCAGCATGGTCTCGGTAATTTCAAAGTCAGCAATAACACCATCACGCATTGGCCGCACAGCCACAATATTGGCTGGCGTTCGACCAAGCATCCCCTTGGCTTCATTGCCAATAGCTAAAGCCTTGCCGCTATCTCTATCAATGGCCACAACAGACGGCTCACAAAGAATAATCCCTTCACCCCGAGCAAAAACAAGGGTAGTGGCTGTGCCTAAATCAATCCCTAAATCCCTTGAAAAATGACCAAAGACCATATCATACAGCCCCATAAAATTTTACCTCCTTAATAGAGACGCTAGTCTTGCTAGTCTTATTCGTAGATAAGCAGGGAATCAAAGCCCTTTGTTTTGAGAGCGCGTTGAAAAGCTTGAGCGCTGTTTTTATTTTTAAAAGCCCCTACCTGGACCCGCCAGCCATTCATTAGTTTTTTGACAAAAACTTCAAGCCCTTTTTCTCTCAACTTAGT
Source organism: bacterium (assembly GCA_043811955.1). Classification (GTDB taxonomy): domain Bacteria; phylum Margulisbacteria; class WOR-1; order O2-12-FULL-45-9; family O2-12-FULL-45-9; genus JBDRMQ01. The sequence continues at coordinate 2,224 of JBDRMQ010000036.1, forward strand.
TTTCAAATCATTGGCATTAGTTTTTTGCTTAAAAAAACCAGCTTGCACCTTGTAAAAGCCAGACTTGATCGAAGAAACTTTTGTCGCCACAGGTTTTTTAAGCGCGGAAGTTTCTTTTGATCTCTCTTCAGCTTGCTCTAGCGCCGCAATCTCTTCAGGCACCTCTGGAAGCTCAACTGTAATCTTTTTATCAATATTTTTGTTAGCCGGCATCAGTATCCTTTTGCCAATTTGAAAACTAAACCAAAAACTGCCGGCAATTAAACCAATTAATAAAACAAAAAGTAAAATATTTTTTGTGCTGGCAAAAATTTTATTAGACTCGTGTTCTTCTCTTGACCCTTCATTCATCATAAGTAAGAGTATTTTACTACTCTAATTATTGTGCGTCAAGGAGAAAATATGTTATACTTTTTCCCATCATGATTATTGGCATTGACCTGGGCGGCACCAAGATCGCGGGAGTTTTAACCACCCCTTCCGGCAAAGTTTTAACAGATGTCCACCTCCCGACCGAAGCCAGCAAGGGGAAAAAGCAGGTTATCGAAAACATCAAAAAAGCTATCCACCTACTGATCCAAAGCCAGAAAATCAAGCTTAAGGCGATTGGGATCGGCGCACCCGGCCCTATACTATATGATAAGGGGATTGTGGTTGAAGCCCCTAACTTACCCGGTTGGAAAAGGGTCAATTTAAAGAAAATCCTGGAAAAAGACTATAATGTCCCTGTTTTTGTTGATAACGACGCTAATTGCGCTGCCCTGGCCGAAGCCTGGTTTGGGGCCGGCAAGTTTGCCAAACACTTTGTCTATATTACGGTCTCAACTGGGATTGGCGGCGGGATTATTATTGATAAAAAACTCTATCGCGGGGCGATTGGCTCGGCTGGTGAATTTGGCCATATGACAGTTAAAGTCGGCGGGCCAAAGTGCGGCTGCGGCAAGAACGGCTGCCTAGAAGCCTTAGCCTCAGGGACTGCCTTAAAAAGAAAAACAGGAATTGATGCTTATGCCCTAGAGTTGGCTGCCCGTCAGGGTGACAAAAAGGCAATCGAAGCAATCAACGAAGCAGCCCACTATTTGGCAATCGGCTTTGGTAATATCATCAATATCCTTAACCCTGAAATGATTATAGTCGGCGGCGGGCTGTCTAATATGCGGGAGCTGCTTTTTAAACCAATCAATGCCAAACTAAAAGATTACGCCCTTACCCTGCCGGCAAAATCAGTCAAAATTGTCAGGGCAAAATTGGGCGACCAGGCCGGCGTACTCGGTGCCGCGGCATTATGTCTATAGTAATAATTGACTACGGTAGCGGCAATTTAAGAAGCGTTGAAAAAGCTTTTCAAAAGTTTGGTTTTCCCGCAACTGTTTCCAAAGATCGCGCTGCTATTCGCGCTGCCTCTGGATTAGTCCTGCCGGGGGTTGGCTCATTTGACGCGGCTATTAAAGAGCTAAAGGAAGCAGGGCTTGAGGTTATAATAGAAGAAGCTATTGCCCTTGGCAAACCTTTTCTTGGCATCTGTCTGGGAATGCAACACCTCTTTGAATCATCTGAAGAGGGAGAATTAAAAGGGCTCGGGCTGTTCAAGGGGTCTGTTAAAAAATTTAAGCTGGACAAAGGGTACAGCGTGCCCCACATGGGTTGGAACAGGCTGCTAATTAAAAAGCCAGCCCCAATCTTTGAAGGAATTGAAAATGGAAATATGGTATACTTTGCTCATTCCTATTACGTTGTACCAACCGATGACTCTGTTATTGCCAGCAA